>SLJK01000038.1 GCA_007135125.1 Syntrophomonadaceae bacterium
CAGGATCAAATAATTGGGAAGAATGCTGAGCATAATTTGGAAAATAATAAATACGATAAGGGAAAGAATAGCTGGTGCCAGGAATATGGAGAAGCTTCCGTAAAGATAATACAGAAATATGAGGCAAAACCCTATAGCACCAAGTGATACCCAGAAAACATTTTTAATGACAATACTATCGATATTAACCAGCATGGTTGCCAGTTCGGGGGGATACGGTGTTGCTTCAGTGGCGATTACCAGTTCTTCGGAAACAACCATCTCTGACAAGGAGAAAGTTACAATGGAGACCAGCACTGCCGCAGCGAACACGACTGAAAGAACAATCTTTAATAAGAGTTCTGCTCTTCCCATGGGATTTTTCACAAGCGTTGCCACCTTTCCGGTTTTATTCTGGTAGTATAAGCACAGCCATATGGTTGTATATTTTTGAAACTTCAAACTAGAGCGAGCAAAATATTTATTTTAAATTCTCTGCAGGTAGTGATTAATCCTGCTTACTGCATAAAAAAATTGCACCTCTAGCTGGCCACTTGAGAGAAAAGTAAGAACATTATAGGGCTTACTTGATCCCCTGTTTTTGCTGGTAACCTTCGAGAAGGCAATGCCGTTTTTTCAGCTTAGGCCGGGCTTTTTACCAGGGAGCAGAGGTGACATGCAGTTTTATTTATTGTATAATGGTGCTCCAAGGAGCTTTGGTTTTTTAGGAGGATTTTATGGGTTTATGGACAAAGATTTTTGGAGATTCGCATACGAGGGAAGTTAAAAAACTCTGGCGGTATGTGGAAGAAGTTAATTCCTACGAGGATAGAATGACTGCTCTAAAAGACGAAGAGTTTCCTCGCTATACCTCTCGCTTGCAAAAAAAGCTTACCGATGAGGGGGGGTCTCTGGATGATATACTTCCGGAGGCTTTCGCGTTGGTCCGGGAAGCAGCGTGGCGCACCCTGGACATGAAGCCTTTTGAAGTGCAGGTCCTGGGAGGTGTAGTTTTACACCAGGGACGTATCGCAGAGATGAAAACCGGAGAAGGCAAGACACTGGTAGCGACTATGCCGGCTTATCTTAATGCACTGACCGGACGTGGTGTGCATATAGTTACCGTAAATGACTACCTGGCTAAACGTGACCGGGAATGGATGGGTCCTGTTTTTGAGTTTTTAGGGCTTACCGTGGGTGTAATTACTCATGATATGAAACCTGAAGAACGTAGGGCAGGGTATCATGCTGATATCACCTACGGGACTAACAACGAATTCGGTTTTGATTATCTGCGGGATAACATGGTGCTTTATAAAGAAAAACTGGTGCAGCGAGAACACAATTATGCAATAGTTGATGAAGTTGACAGTATCCTTGTGGATGAAGCCAGAACACCACTTATTATTAGTGGTATGCCCCAAAAAGAAGCCGATGTCTTCGAACGTTGGAAAGAGCCTGTGGAATCAATTATCAAGAAGCAAAAACGCCGTGTAAACGAGCTTATGAAAGAAGCCAGGGCAAAGAGAGAGGACGGTCATCATGAAGAAGCAGCGGAACTGCTTTACCTGGCCCGACTCGGTGCTCCCAAGCACAGTGAACTCCTGGAACTGTTAAAGGAACCGGGGCTCGCCAAAAAAATTGACCGGGCTAAACACAGCCTTTCCAAAGCTCAGGAGCATATGCTTAAGGAGCAGCTCTATTTTACCATTGATGAGGCCACAGGAGTGGTGGATATTTCTTCCCAGAGCTATGAAGTCCTGGCGGAAGAAGAGCCCTCTCTGAAAAAATTTCTCAGTTTTGACCGTGAAGAACAGGAAGAAGAAACAGACGAATTATTGGAGGAAGAAGAGACAGAAGGTGATTCCGCCAAGGAATTACAGGAAATGCGGGAAAGAGGAGGCGAGCATGAGTCCATTATCCGCACCATGCTAAAAGCTTACTCTCTCTTTGAAAAAGATGTGGACTATGTGGTGGCAGACGGAGAAGTGGTTATCGTGGACGAATTCACCGGCCGCTTGATGCATGGTCGCCGCTACTCTGAGGGTCTGCACCAGGCTATAGAAGCTAAAGAAGGTGTGGCCGTGAAGGGCCGCTCCCAGACAATTGCCTCTATTACTTTCCAGAATTATTTCCGCCGCTACCAGAAGCTGTCCGGAATGACCGGTACGGCTCTAACGGAAGAAAATGAATTTCGTAATATTTATAGCATGGATGTAGTAGCCATACCCACCAATAAGCCGCTGCAGAGAACGGAGCTTCCAGATGCCGTTTACCGTACTGCACAGGCCAAGTTCAGGGCGGTGGTGGAAGAGATAGAAGCGAGGCACAGTCAGGGGCAGCCAGTACTGGTAGGCACTATCTCCATTGAAAAATCGGAAATGCTAAGCAAAATGCTGAAGCAGCGCGGGATTGCTCACCATGTGCTTAATGCCAAGAATCATGAAAAAGAAGCGGAGATCATAGCCCAGGCCGGTCAGAAAGGCGCAGTAACTATCTCCACCAACATGGCCGGGCGCGGCACAGATATTATCCTGGGTGGAAATCCGGAGCCAGAGCTAAAAAAAGTGCGGGAAAATAATGAGCTGACTGAAGCGCAGCGAGAAGCACAGATCCAGGAAATCCGACAGCACTGGCAGGAGCGCCATGATGAAGTGGTGGAGCTGGGCGGCTTGCATATTCTGGGAACGGAAAGACACGAATCACGCCGTATCGATAACCAGTTAAGAGGCCGTGCCGGCCGCCAGGGAGATCCCGGCTCGTCCCAGTTTTTTGTTTCCCTGGAAGATGACCTGATGCGTATTTTTGGCTCTGACAGCGTTAGTAGCATCATGGAGAAGATGGGGATGGAGGAAGATGCTCCCCTGGAGCATTCCATGGTCTCCAGGGTGATCGAAAATGCCCAGAAGAAAGTGGAAGGGCGCTATTTTGAGATGCGCAAGCATATACTGGAATACGATGATGTAATCAACAATCAAAGAGATGTTATTTATACCCAGCGCCGCCAGGTACTGGAAGGAGAAGACCTACGCGAGCGTGTTTTGGGGATGATCAACGACCTTATCGAGAAAGAAGTACATTTTTATGCCCATGAAGGGCTGGAGGAAGAAGAGTGGAATCTGGTAGGACTGCTGCAGCAGGGTGAGTCAGTGTTTTTGCCACCCGGTCGTTTAACCGAAGAGGACCTGCGAGATCTGTCTCGGAAAGAAGTGCAGGAAGTACTGCGGCAAACTGCGCACCGCTACTATGAGGAACGGGAGAGCGAACTGGGCACAGAAGTAATGCGCGAGTTGGAACGCGTAGTCCTGTTGCGTACAGTGGATAGGAAATGGATGGATCATATAGATAACATGCATGAACTCAGGCAGGGGGTTGGTCTAAGGGCTATCGGTCAGCAGGATCCCCTGCAGGCTTACCGTAAAGAAGCCTATGAAATGTTCCAGGATATGATCCGCTCTATCCAGGAAGAAGTGGTGCGGCTCATTTTCCGCGTGCAAGTAACAGAGCGCCCTCAGCGTGAGCAGGTAGCTGTACCTCAGCAGTATGGAGGGGAACAGGAAGCAGAGGCAGCTGTGGGGGCTAGTGTCGGCTCAGGTGCGCGGGGCGCCGGCAGGACGAAACAGCAGCCCGTACGGGTGGAAAAAAAAGTGGGAAGAAACGCGCCATGTCCCTGCGATAGCGGGAAAAAATATAAAAAGTGTTGTGGCCAGGATCAATAAAAATCAGAAAAATCCAGTTTTTGCGAAAGGCGGTGTATAGTGATTATGGAATTGTGGGAGCAGCTGGCAGAACACAAGAAGAGATGGAACGAATGGGGGAGCTCTCTTTGACCTTCCTGGCAAAAAGAAGAGAATAGCGTTCCTGGAAAAAGAAGCTGTTAGCCCCCATTTTTGGGATAGTTCTGAAGAAGCGCAGCGTTTAATGCAAGAACTTGCTCATTTAAAAGAGCAGGTGGACGAGTATGAGCACCTTGCAGGACTGCTGGAAGAGTGGGAGGTACTGCTGCAGCTTGCCCAGGAAGAATCCCAGGACGAAGATTCTCAGGAGCTGCTCGAAGAAGCATATAAAATAAAAGACAGGGTGGAACGTGTGCTGGATAAGAAAGAACGCTCCCTTCTATTCCAGGGCAGCTATGATAAGAAAAACGCCCTAATATCAATTCACCCGGGAGCCGGAGGCTTGGAAGCTCAGGATTGGGCGGAAATGCTGCTGCGAATGTATACGCGCTGGGGAGAAAAGAGAGGTTATGAGGTAGAGCTGCTGGAGCTTTTACCGGGGGATGAGGCCGGTATCAAGAGTGTAACCCTTATGCTTAAAGGAGAAAAAGCCTACGGTTATCTCCAATCGGAAAGAGGAGTACACAGGTTGGTGCGGATCTCTCCCTTTGATACCGGTGGGAGGAGGCACACTTCTTTTGCTTCGGTAGATGTACTTCCGGAAGCAGAAGAAGGGGTTGATGTGACCATCGAGCCGGAGGAGTTGAGAATAGATACTTTTCGGGCGCGGGGAGCCGGAGGACAGCATGTTAACACTACTGACTCTGCCGTAAGGATTACTCATATTCCCACCGGGATAGTGGCACAATGCCAGAATGAACGTTCACAGCACAGTAATAAGGAAAGAGCCATGCACATCTTGTTGGCCAGGTTGGCAGATATCTCCAGGCAAAAGCAGCAGGAAGAGCTAAATGCTTTGCGAGGAGAACAGAAAGAGATTGCCTGGGGTAGTCAGATAAGGTCTTACACCTTTCATCCTTACAGCCTTGTCAAAGACCACCGCACGGGGGTAGAGGCAGGAAATATTACAGGAGTTATGGATGGTGATATAGATATATTCCTGGAGGCTTTCCTGCGTTATAAAGCCAACCTGCAACCGGGAATTACTGCTAAAGGAGATAAGGCAAATATTTTACACGAGCAGTAAGTCGCTCAGCTGTAGTAAGTAAAAAGCTTTTATTTATGGAGGAAAATGTGACACACGCAATTTTTCCTCCAGGTTGACTGTCGAGGTTAGCTGTCCACATTATCTTTAAACTGAAAGGGGAGGTTATTTTGCAGGTGCTTTCTCCAACTGCCCTGGATGAGCTGAATTTAAAATCCAAAAAGCTTAGGCGAGATATTGTAACAATGCTGCATCAAGCCGGCTCGGGTCATCCGGGAGGCTCTCTCTCGGTGCTGGATATTTTAGTAGTTTTATATTACAAAGTGATGAGAATTGACCCTGAGAATTTTCAGGATCCAGAAAGAGATAGGTTTGTCTTAAGCAAAGGACATGCCTGCCCCGCTCTTTATGCCGTACTTGCGGATAGAGGCTTTTTCCCCTCGGAGCATCTTTCCACCTTACGCAAGCTTGGCTCCTGCCTTCAAGGACATCCCGATATGCGAAAAACTCCCGGCATTGAAATGTCAACAGGCTCTCTGGGCCAGGGACTTTCCGCAGCTAATGGAATGGCATTGGCTGCAGGCCTTGAAAATTCTGATCGCCGCGTTTACGTTATTATGGGAGACGGAGAGACTCAAGAAGGTCAGATTTGGGAGGCAGCGATGACTTCCTCCCATTATCGGTTGGACAATTTGACTGCCTTCCTGGATGCCAACGAGCTGCAGATAGATGGATGGTGCAAGGATGTCAAGGGCCTGGAGCCTCTTGCGGAAAAATGGAAGGCATTCGGATGGCACGTATTGGAGGTAGATGGTCACGATTATGCAGCCCTGCTAGAAGCGGTGCAAAAGGCTCATTCTGTTAAAGGCTTGCCAACGATTATAATTGCTCATACTGTTAAAGGCAAAGGTGTATCTTTTATGGAAAATCAGGCTGACTGGCATGGAAAGGCACCTGGCAAGGATGATTTCGAGAAAGCACTGGCTGAACTAACGGATTAATGGAGGAGAAAATGGAACAAGAGATGCTTTCTACCAGAGAGGTCTACGGGAAAACACTGGTTAAAATAGGGACGCGTTGGGAAAAAGTTGTAGTGTTGGATGCGGATCTCTCCAAATCTACGCAATCAGTAATGTTTGCCAGGGAATATCCGCAGCGTTTTTTTAATGTGGGTATTTCCGAGGCAGATATGATGGGTACTGCAGCGGGACTGGCTGCTTCCGGCTTTATCCCTTTTGCAAGCACATTTGGTGTTTTTGCTACAGGACGGGTATATGACCAAATTCGTAACTCCATCGCTTATACCGGTCTTAATGTAAAAATTGTAGCCAGCCATACCGGCCTTTCAGTTGGAGAAGACGGTGCTTCACATCAAACGCTGGAAGATATTGCTCTAATGCGGGTTTTACCGAACATGATGGTTGTTGTTCCTGCTGATGGCAGGCAAACGGAGCAAGCAGTGGAGGCACTGGCCTCTTATAAAGGTCCTGCATATTTGCGCTTAAATCGGCCTAAGGTGCCCACGGTTATTCCCGGGGATATGCCTTTTGAGCTTGGCAAGGCGCAGATTTTAGAAGCTGGGAAGGACCTTGTTTTTGTGGCTACAGGGACCATGGTCAGTGCGGCTCTCGAGGCCGCTCGGGAAATGGGAAAGGAAGGTGTCAAAGCAGCGGTGGTGAATGTACATACTATTAAGCCTTTTGATGAAGCCCTTTTGATCCAGGTAGCAGAACAAGCCGGTGCGGTTGTGGTGGCTGAGGAGCATAGTATTATAGGTGGTCTGGGAAGTACTGTGGCAGAAGTTTTAGGCGAATCCTGCCCGTTACCCATGCTGAGGGTTGGTGTAAGGGACAAATTTGGCGAATCCGGGTCTCCGCAGGACCTTCTCGAAAAATACGGATTGACTGCAGCAAAACTGGTTTCGGCCGGGAAGACGGTATTAAGCAAAAAAAATCGGTAATTTTTATCATAATTTATCTAAGCAGGAAGGGAATTGCCGGTGCAGCGTCGTAAAGGATCAACAAGCGATATTTAAAACATAGGAGGTGTGAAGTCCGGACGAGGGACAGGGCAAAATTTAGGCCTGTTCTTTTTGTGACGGACGTTAAAATGGCGGTAATTTATTATGATAACGATGCAGATTTTTCCAATCTCAAGGAAGAAAAAATTGCTATCCTGGGTTATGGAAGCCAGGGGCATGCTCATTCCCAAAATCTTAAAGAAAGTGGCTTTGAAGTAGTGGTTGCCGATCTTCCCGGAAGCAAAAGTTGGCTGCAGGCGGAAAAAGACGGCCTGGAAGTGAAAACCGCAGCGGAAGCTGTTAAAGAGTCGCAGGTGGTCATGATGCTTATCGGGGATAACGACCAGCCGTCTGTATTTCAAAAGGAAGTCCTTCCACATCTGACTGAAGGCAAGGCACTGGCTGTGGCACACGGTTTTAATATTCTCTATAACCAGGTGGTTCCCCCGGAGAATGTAGATGTTTTTATGGTCGCTCCCAAGAGTCCCGGGCACCTGGTAAGGCGCATGTACCAGCAAGGACGTGGGGTTCCGGGTTTAGTAGCGGTTCACCAGGATGCTACGGGACGATGCCTTAAGCGTGCCCTGGCTTATGCCAAAGGGCTCGGCTGTACCAGGGCTGGGGTGATCGAGACCACCTTTCAGGAAGAGACCGAGACTGATCTTTTCGGCGAGCAAGCCGTCCTCTGCGGAGGGGTTACCGCTCTTATTAAGGCCTCTTTTGACACCCTGGTGGAGGCCGGCTATCAACCCGAAATAGCCTATTTTGAATGTCTTCACGAATTAAAGCTGATTGTAGACCTCATTTACGAAGGCGGTTTATCCTGGATGCGTGACTCAGTGAGCGATGTAGCAGAGTATGGAGACTTAACCCGTGGCCCCAGGATTATCGATGAAAAGGTACAGGTAGAGCTGCGGCAGATTTTGAAAGATATCCAGGAAGGGGTTTTTGCTAACGAGTGCATTACCGAATTCCGAATGAATCGGCCGCGGTATACTGCTTTGCGTAGAAAAGAAGCCGGACACCTTATTGAAAAAGTGGGCGGTGAACTGCGGGATATGATGCCCTGGTTAAAGGACAAATAACCCCCGTTATTTTCCCTGAAAGACAAAAAATGAGTAAATATCCAAAATTTGGCCATCTTTAAAGGAGGGTTTTTGAAAAGGGCGTCGAATACTGCATCATAAGCGTCAGAATCAAGTTTTAAAGACTCTACCACAATTAAGGATGGCTCTTTATTTATGATAGAAATCTATCATCTTTACAAACAGTACAGCAAAGATGTGTTGGCTTTGAAAGATCTTAACATGGTGATCGACCGTGGTGAGTTTGTTTTTTTGGTAGGAGCCAGCGGGGCCGGAAAATCTACCCTTCTCAAACTTTTGCTGCGGGAGATTTCTCCTACCAGGGGTAATATAAAGATTTTTGGAAAAGATGTTACACGGCTGAAAAAACGTGAAGTTCCCCTTTACAGAAGAAATGTGGGCATGGTCTTCCAGGATTGCCGTCTCCTGGAAGACCGCAATGTTTTCGAAAATATTGCCTTTGCCTTGAGAGTTATAGGTGCTTCTCCCCGGGAAATCCGCAAAAGGGTTCCTTTTACCCTGGAGTTGGTAGGATTGAAAAACAAAGTTTTCAAAAAACCTAACGAACTTTCCGGGGGAGAGCAGCAGCGGGTTGCTTTGGCCAGGGCTATCGTTAATCGTCCTTCCCTTGTTATAGCGGATGAGCCTACCGGCAACCTGGATCCCGAGACTTCTATGAATATTATTAACCTGCTGCAGGAGATCAATATACGAGGTACCACAGTACTGGTGGCTACACATGCCAAAAATATTGTGGACTACTATCAAAAAAGAGTTGTGGTCCTGGAAAAGGGACGTCTGATTAGCGATCAGGAAAGAGGGGTTTATTTTAATGCCGATTAGAAGCCTCTTTTATTTTTGGAAAGAGGCGTTGAAAAGTATTTTTCACCATGGTTGGATGAGCATAGCATCTATTGCGGTGGTAGCTATTACGCTTCTTATCCTGGGAAGTTTCATGGTGATAAATTATAATGTTGCTATTCTGACCGAAGATATCAAAGAGCAGGTGCAGATCGTTCTTTACATAGATGAAGGCGCCGGGGCAGAAGAAGTGAATGAACTGCAGGCACTTCTTATTTCACATCCGCAGATGGAAGAGGTACGCTATGTTTCTAAGGAAGAAGCTATGGAGCGTTTAAAAGATCAACTGGGGGAGAGGGCTTTTCTTCTGGATGGGTATGAGGAGGAAGACAAGAATCCCCTGCGCGATTCTTATGAACTGCGAACCAATATACCTGAAGAGGTTGCCGTGATAGCCGAAGAAATTGAAAATTACCCTGCTGTGGGCTACCTGGATTATGGAAGTGGTGTCGTGGAACCCCTATTTCAATTCACCGGAATTGTACGTTGGGTCGGACTGGCTTTCATGAGCGGGCTTGCTCTTACGGCAGTTTTTTTAATAGCTCATACCATTCGTTTAACTGTTTTTATAAGGCGCAAAGAAATCATGATTATGAAATACGTGGGAGCGACAGACTGGTTTATACGCTGGCCTTTTATATTTGAGGGTCTGCTCCTGGGACTATTTGGTGCTCTTATCCCGGTCGCTATCATCTATTATGCTTATGAGATCGCTTTCTTGTGGATGGAGACCAATGTATATTTTGTAAACCTTATTCCTACCGAAGAGATAATGGCGGAGATCATGCAGGTCCTGATTCCTCTCGGGGTGGTTTTAGGAGTGCTGGGCAGCAGTATTTCGGTGCGGCGCTTTCTGAAGGTATAAAGCTTATGTCCGGCAAACCTGTTTTTGCATTTGTAGAGAATTTACTGGTACTTTTGTTGCGACTGCGTAACTAAAAGTTCTTGCTTTTCGTTGGAATAAATAGCATAATGTGGAAACATACGTACATATTTGGATGAAGTGTAAAAATGATAATGCTTTCCTGTAAGCCAGGTACTTAAAATAACAGTTGTTGGGAGGTATGTGACTTGTCTTCCCCAAAGGGCCGCAGCTATGTGTGTCTTGTACTTCTTCTGGTTCTGGGCGCTATGTCAATTTTGCCCGGCGATGCCCTGTCCTTGGAGGAAGAGATTGACCGTTCGGAAGAAGAACTTTCCCGCATTGAAGAACAATTGGAATCCAGGCAAGAGCAACTGACCGAATATCATAGCGAGGAAGAAAGGCTGGTAGGGGAGTTAAGACAGCTGGAGAAAAGCCTCAGTGATCTGAGAAGGGAGCTTGAGCAGCTGGAAAGGGATATTGAGGATACAGAAGACAAGATTGCCATTACGGAGGACGAATTGGCCGAGGCTGAGGCTGAAGTCGAACACAGGGATGAACTGCTCTCCAGGAGACTGAGAGCTATTTATGAGCAAGGGGATAATGGCAATGGTTACCTGGAGGTTGTTTTTAATGCCGTCAGCTTTGCCGAATTTATTACCCGCTTAAACGACCTGCAGATTATTGCCGAAAATGACCTGGATCTTTTGGAAGAGGCGTTTGTAGCCAGAAACGCAGTGCAGGAGAAGAAAGAAGAACTGGAAGCACAAAAGGATAACCTTCTTGCCCTGCGCGTGGAGAGGATGGAGCGGCGCGAAGAACTTAGGGGGCAGCTGGCACGGCAGGAGCAGCTCCGGGAAGAAGTCAGGGAAGCAATTGCAGCTCAAGAACGAGCAATAGAAGAGCTGGAACAGGAAGCACAAAAAGTCGGAGAAGAGATCAAGCGCCTGCAAGAAGAGATGGAGAGCCGGACCGAACACCTGGTACCATCCGGCGACCTGCTTTGGCCTTTGGCGGAATACGGAACATCTTATATAACTTCCGGTTATGGACCACGCACACACCCTATAACCGGACGGGCTGGAGTTTTTCATGGAGGAGTAGATATTGGTATTCCACGCACACGTTGGCCCGGTTCGCCTTCTTATAACGGCAATCCCGTACATCTCAGGGCGGCAGATCATGGTATAGTTATTTTCGCCGGTATCAGTGGGAGCCTAAACCATGGTTACGGCAGGATGGTTATCGTAGATCACGGACAGACAACGGATGGCCGGGGAATAGCTACTGTTTACGCCCATTGCCACAATATCCTGGTTAACGAAGGACAGGAAGTTAGCAGGGGCGAACCCCTGGCTATTGTGGGTTCGACCGGGTCAAGTACCGGCCCGCACGTGCATTTTGAAGTGCGCATTGATGGAGTTAGAGAGAACCCTATGAATTTCTTCTGAGAAAGGGGTGGTTTTTTAAACCTGCCAGGGTTATAATAAAAGTAGATAATTATTCTTGAAGCATAAAGCTTGCTTCCAGAGAGATGGTGTTATATATGAAAAGACGGGAACTTATCGTTGTTTTTTTATGTTTGCTCCTTTTGAGCAATATGGCAACATATGTGGTGGCCCGTTTTTTATTTTCTTCTCCTTCCCAGGCAGTTGAGATTTCTGACGAGCTAGAAAAGGAAAAACTTTTCCAGGAAATATGGGATATCCTTGAGGGTCAGTACTTCAGGCCCATGGATGACGAAGAAATGATGCGGGGAGCTATTGAGGGGATGCTGCGCTCCCTGGATGATCCTTATACTGTGTACATGGATCCCGAGTCCCTGGAGGAAATGCTTATCCAAACAACCGGGTCCTTTAGCGGTATCGGGGTAGAGATAACCGAAGATGAGGATGCTATCCTGGTACTGAGGGTTATAAATGATTCACCGGCCCAGGAAGCAGGCCTATTAAAGGGAGATCGCATTGTAGAGGTGGAAGGGAGTAGTATGCAGGGAGTTGCCCTGGACGAAGCTGCAACCATGTTAAGAGGCCCTTCCGGGACTACTGTGGAAGTTGCCATTCAGCGGGCAGGTGAAAGGGAACTGCTGGAGATAGAGATTATTAGGGAAGATATCGAAATAGAGACAGTTTCTTCACGTTGGTTGGAAGAAGGTCTGGGCTATATCCAGGTCACCAACTTTGATTCAAATACTGCCAAAGATTTCCGGGAGGATCTTACTTCCATGGAGGAGGATGGCCTGGAGGGGTTGATACTGGACCTGCGCAATAACCCGGGAGGATTGTTTGATGAAGCAATCAAAGTAGGGGAGATGATTGTGCCGGCTGGCGAGATTACCAGGGTAGTAGATCGTGAGGGGGAGATATTACAAAGCCATTCCTCAGAGGCAGAACCCGGTGACTATCCCATGGTGGTCCTCGTCAATGAATATTCCGCCAGCGCAGCGGAGATTATTGCCGGTGCTCTCCAGGATCATGAAAGGGCCTTACTGGTCGGTACTCCAACTTTTGGTAAGGCCAGCGTGCAGTACCTGCAAAATCTTAGCGATGGGGGCGCCTTACGCTACACCATTGCTCTTTATCAAACACCCGGGGGGCAGGAACTCCATGAAAAAGGATTATTCCCTGATCTGGAGATAGAACTGCCGGACGAGTATTACCTGCAGCATCGCACTATTCCCCTGGATCTGGAGGAGGAAGAGACCGGAGAGAGGATTATCATGGTGCAGGAGATGCTGAAGTTTTTGGGATATTCCCTGGAGATAACCGGGGTGTTTGACCAACAGACCATGACTGCCCTGGGAGAATTCCAGGATAACAGCGGGCTGGATTCCACAGGCTCCATGGATGCTTCTACCAGGGAAAGCCTGCGCAGTGCACTTTCCGATAAAGCAGAAGAGGCTGACAAACAGTTACTGGAGGCGGTGGAATTGATAAAAAATAAAGGAGCAAACCGGTGAATTTTTGGATAGACATTGTTTCTTTAATGCTCAGGACAGCTTTATTTACTTTTATTAACCCTCTGTTCTGGCTGGTTTTGATACTGGTTTTTTTTCAATATAGAAGAGTTGTGGCCATGGAAAAAAGCCTTTTTGGCCAGGCGGTTAACAATATGTGGCGGCAGACTTTTTACTCTATGTTATTAGGAATTGCCGGAGGCATCTTCGGCAGTTTTTTTCTGCTGCTACTGGGTATTTCCCTGGAAAGCATCGGTATTGTTTACCTCTGGCCGGTGGCAATTCTGCTGCTTCTTATAAACCCCCGCTACCTGTGTTTTGCTTACGCGGGCGGAATTGTCGCGGTAACGGCCCTTATCTTGCAGGCAATTCTTCCCGCTGCCCCCTTTTTAGGGAATATTGAAATCATAGCCGGTCTGCTGGATATTCATCTCCCCGGCCTGCTGACTCTGGTTGGTATCCTGCACCTGACTGAAGCATTTCTCATCTACATGAGCGGTCATACCGGAGCCAGTCCCGTGTATTTAAAAGCCCCTGGGGGTGAGATCGTGGGAGGTTATACCATGCAGCGCTTCTGGCCCCTGCCCCTTATGGGGCTGTGGGCAATGGTGGTGGCCGAAACGACGGATATGTTTGTCGGAGGGGTTTCCATGCCTGAATGGTGGCCGCTGTTGGGGACAGTGATGAATGTTGGCCTGGACGAAAAAGTAATCTACCTGATGGTGCCTGTAGTGGCAGGTCTGGGATACAGCGACATTGCCCTTTCCACCACGCCTTATATTAAAAGGATAAAAACAGCAAAAAACCTTGCCCTGTACAGCTTGCTTCTTTCTGGTGCGGCCATCACCGCTTCGTTTGTCCCGGCAATGCTTCTACCGGCGGCACTTCTTTCACCCCTTGGACATGAGTATCTTATTAAAAAGGGTAATGATGATGAATTTTCCGCCCCTCCTCTTTTTAGAACAGATGGAAAAAACGGTTTGCAGGTTATGGCTGTTATCCCTGGATCCCCGGCTTCTAAAAGCGGTCTGCGTGCGGGAGACCGTATTGTAGGAGTTAATGACCATATAGTCAATGCGGAAAATGAGTTTTATGATATACTGCGTATCAGTTATCAAAAGGTGAGCTTGGAAATTGTAAGAGAAGGGCAGTACATGAACCTACCGGTACAGATCTATCCCTGGCCGATTAATCAATTTGGTATCATCTTTGCCCCTGGTAAAGGAACTACAGTCTATGTAGAGATGAAACAAAGCTCGCTGCTGGACCGTTTGCTTCGCCGCAGCCAGGGCAGATGAGCCAGAACGGCTATTATCTCAAGACCGAAGCAATGTTCAGGTTTAATTTAACCTATTTTCCCACAGGAGCCAAGCTGGTTCCTGTTTTTGTTTGTTTATATCCTTTGTTAGGAAAGAAATTTAATGATATAATAATATAATGATCATTTAAGTGCGAGGAGGAAAGGAAAAAGCAGCGCGGGCTGCTGCCAGGGAAGTTCGACTGCAGCTTTTTCCGGGTATTATGTCCGATTTTAAACTGGTTTCAGAGTATACCCCCCAGGGGGATCAGCCTGCTGCTATCGATGAAATTGTGGAAAACTTACGGCAAAAAGATATGCATCAAGTGCTGCTGGGAGTTACAGGTTCGGGTAAGACCTTTACCATGGCCAATATTATCGAAAAGATGGGAAGGCCGGCCCTGGTCATCGCTCCCAATAAGACACTTGCAGCACAGCTTTGCAGCGAGTTCAAAGAATTTTTCCCTCACAACGCCGTAGAATATTTTATTAGCTATTATGATTATTACCAGCCAGAAGCTTATCTCCCTCAAAGTGATATTTATATAGAAAAAGATTCCTCCATTAACCAGGAGATAGATAAACTCAGGCATTCTGCAACAAGCGCTCTTTTTGAACGCAGTGATGTAATAATCGTGGCCAGCGTATCCTGTATTTACGGGCTGGGTTCACCGCTTGAGTACGGAGAACTGGTCCTATCCTTAAGGGTAGGGGCCCTAAAAAGCAGGGAAGAGATCTTGCGCAAGTTGGTAGCCATCCAGTACCAGAGAAATGACCTGGATTTCCAGAGAGGCACTTTCCGGGTCCGTGGTGATGTGTTGGAGATCTATCCCGCATCATATACCGATGCCGCTATAAGAGTCGAGCTTTTTGGGGACGAAATTGAGCGTCTTCGGGAAATAGATGTTTTAACCGGCCGTATCCTGGCAGAAAGAAAGCATGTGGCTATATTCCCGGCTTCTCACTATGTTACTGGTCAGGAACGTTTGGGAGAAGCTATTAAGGATATTGAAGAGGAACTTACCCGGCGCCTTGCAGAACTTCGGCGCCAGGATAAGCTGGTGGAAGCCCAGCGATTAGAACAGCGCACCAATCAAGATTTAGAAATGATGCTGGAGATGGGTTTCTGCAGTGGCATTGAAAATTACTCACGGCACCTGGATAGGCGTCTCCCGGGAAGCAGACCCTATACCCTGCTGGATTATTTTCCCCGTGATTTTTTGATCTTTATCGACGAATCCCATGTAACTCTTCCGCAGATCCGCGGCATGTACGGGGGAGATATGTCCCGCAAGAAAACCCTGGTGGAACACGGTTTTCGCCTACCTTCTGCTTTGGATAACCGTCCGCTGCAGTTCGATGAGTTTATGAAACTGGTCAATCAGGCTGTTTATGTCTCGGCGACGCCAAGTGATTATGAGCAGGAACTGAGCTCTCATATTGTGGAACAGATCATCCGCCCCACGGGGCTGGTGGATCCTCAGGTAGTGGTGCGTCCGGTGGAAGGACAGGTTGACGATCTGTACGGGGAGATCAACAAGAGAATTGCCCAACAGGAACGCGTGCTGGTTACCACCCTTACCAAACGCATGGCGGAAGACCTGACGGACTACTACCGTGAAATGGGGGTTAAAGTACGCTACATGCACTCCGATATTGATGCCCTGGAAAGGGTAGAGATTATTCGCGGGCTTCGGCTGGGCGATTTCGATGTCCTGGTGGGGATAAATCTGCTGCGGGAAGGCCTGGATCTGCCGGAGGTTTCCCTGGTGGCCATCCTGGACGCCGACAAGGAAGGATTTTTGCGTTCAGGACGCTCATTGATCCAAACTATCGGGAGGGCTTCCCGCAACATCAACGGCCAGGTTATTCTTTATGCTCAGGAGATTACACCTTCCATGAGGTTTGCCATAAGCGAGACCGAAAGGCGCCGCCGGAAACAACTGCTTTTTAACCAGGAGCACCATATAACACCCACTACCGTTCGCAAAGCTGTCCGAGATCCCATCGAAGCCACGTTGGTTATGGAGGATTCTTCTTCCAGTTACTCCGCCGAAAGAATCAGGGCTCTGGGTAAAAAAGAGCGTGACAAGCTTCTGCAGCAGCTGGAAAAAGAGATGAAAGCCGCTTCTCGCGACTTGCAATTTGAGCGGGCGGCGGAATTGCGGGACATTGTTTTCGAAATACGTGAGCAGGGCCAGAAATGGGCCAATAGGGCTTGAGCAGAACAAAAACCGATGAGCTAAATTCATAGAGAGGAACTGTTATGGATTCTATTATTATTAAGGGTGCCAGGGAACATAACTTGAAAAATGTTAACGTAAATATTCCCCGCGACAAACTGGTAGTTTTTACAGGACTCAGCGGTTCCGGTAAATCCTCCCTTGCTTTTGATACCATTTATGCCGAAGGGCAGAGGCGCTATGTGGAGTCTCTTTCTGCCTATGCACGGCAGTTTTTGGGGCAGATGGATAAACCGGATGTTGATTTTCTGGAGGGTCTTTCCCCTGCGGTCTCCATTGACCAAAAGGGCACTTCCCGCAACCCGCGTTCTACAGTGGGTACGGTAACAGAAATTTATGATTACTTACGCCTGCTTTTTGCCCGGGTGGGGCGTCCACACTGTCCCCGCTGCGGGAAGCCTATTTCCGGGCAAACCGTTCAGCAAATGGTGGACACAATTATGCTGCAGCCGGAAGGAACACGTCTTATGGTTTTGGCGCCGGTGGTTCGGGGACGCAAAGGGGAATACGGGGCTTTATTCGAAGAGCTGAGCAAGAAGGGCTATGTGAGGGCCAGGGTAAATGGCAAGATCGTGGAGATTGATCAGGGGATAACCCTGGAAAAAAACAAGAAGCATACTATTGAAGTGGTTGTAGACCGGCTGATAAAAAAGGAAAAAATTGAGTCGCGTCTGGCCGATTCTCTGGAAACGGCTTTGGATCTGGGTGACGGGTTGGTTGTGGTGCAGTTAATAGAGGGGGAAGAGCTGCTTTTTAGCAGTGTTTTTGCCTGTATTGAATGCGGTTTCAGCTTCGAAGAGCTTTCGCCCCGTATGTTTTCTTTTAACAGTCCTTACGGTGCATGCCCTCAATGCGGCGGTCTGGGTATTACCATGGAGTTTGATCCGGAGCTGGTCATTCCTAATCCTGAACTATCCATTGCAGAGGGAGCCATTCATCCCTGGGGTGGAAATACTAACGGCTATTACAGGCAGTTTTTGGATTCCTTTGCTTCGCATCGCGGTTTGGACTTACACAAACCCTTCGCTTCCTATACGGCAGAAGAAAAAGAACTTATCTTTAACGGTTCAGCGGAGGCGATCTCCTTTCGCTACGTCAGCCCTTACCGCAAAAGAACCAGGCAGTATAAAAAAGCTTTTCCGGGGGTGTTGAGCCTCCTGGAGAAGCGCTACCAGGAATCGGAAAGCGAGGAAAGCAGGGCAGTTCTCTCCCGCTACATGAGCAGCAAGCCTTGTGATTCCTGCCAGGGGGCACGCCTCAAAGAGGCCAGCCTGGCAGTCACCGTAGGTTCCATAAATATTGACCGCTTTACCCGCTTTACGGTAGAGCAAGCACTGTGCTTTTTAGAAGAGCTGCAGCTTTCCGACAAGGAAGCCTTAATCGCCAGGCAGGTATTAAAAGAGCTCAATACCAGGTTAGGTTTTCTGCAAGATGTGGGTTTGGGGTATCTGACTCTTAATAGGGGAGCCGTTACCCTGTCCGGCGGCGAGGCACAGCGAATACGCCTGGCCACCCAGATCGGTTCGGGCCTTACGGGAGTGATATATATTCTGGATGAACCAAGTATCGGTTTGCATCAGCGGGACAACTCCCGCCTCCTGGGCACCTTGTTGAAGCTCAGGGACCTCGGCAATACGGTTATTGTGGTGGAACATGATGAGGAGACTATCCGCAGCGCTGACCATGTGGTGGATATGGGACCGGGTGCGGGTGAAGCCGGTGGTTATATAGTAGCCAGCGGACCCCCGGAAGAGATTGCTGCTGAGCCCTCCTCTATAACGGGAGACTACCTTTCCGGTAGAAGGATTATACCGCTTCCCTCCCACAGACGTGAACCCGGAGAACGCTGGCTGGAGATAGAAGGAGCAAAGGCCAACAATTTAAAAAATATTGCGGTGGGGTTTCCGCTGGGGTTGTTTACCTGTGTTACCGGGGTTTCCGGCTCGGGCAAGAGCACCCTGGTGAACGAGATTCTAGCCAAGGCCCTGGCCCATAAGCTGCATCGCTCCCGGGGGCGCCCCGGTGCATACGTGGCGCTTAGAGGAACGGAGTATCTTGATAAAGTAGTGGAGATAGACCAGTCACCTATCGGGCGGACGCCTCGCTCCAACCCGGCTACCTATACCGGGCTCTTTGACGGTATCAGGGAACTTTTCTCTGAAACACCGGAGGCCAAAATGCGTGGTTATCGACCGGGGCGTTTCAGTTTTAATGTGAAAGGCGGACGCTGTGAAGCGTGCCGGGGAGATGGCATATTACGCATTGAGATGCATTTCCTGCCTGATGTATATGTGCCCTGTGAAGTCTGCAAGGGCAAGCGCTATAACAGGGAGACCCTGGAGGTAACTTTCAAGGGCAAAAATATCAGCCAGGTGCTGGAAATGAGTGTAGAAGAAGCCCTGGGGCTGTTCGCTTCTTTTCCGCGAGTGGCCAGGAGACTGCAAACCCTTTTTGATGTGGGGCTTGGTTATATCCGGTTGGGACAGCCGGCCACAACACTCTCCGGCGGCGAGGCCCAGAGGGTTAAGCTGGCTACGGAGCTCTCCAGGCGCAGCAATGGAAAAACTTTTTATATACTGGATGAACCCACCACCGGACTGCATATTGACGATATCAAGAAACTGCTGGCCATACTGGACCGCCTGGTAGAGCACGGCGACACAGTTGTAGTTATCGAGCACAATCTGGATGTTATCAAAAGGGCCGATTACCTTATCGATCTGGGGCCGGAAGGTGGAGAAGGCGGCGGAGAATTAGTGGCCCGGGGCACCCCGGAAGAAGTCGCCCGGGTAAAAACATCTTATACCGGCGAGTACCTGGAAAAGGTATTGGGTGGAGTGATTATTTAGAGAATGGAAAGTCTACAGGAATTTCTTCGGCCCAAACTTAAACAGCTGCCCCGCAGTAGTGGAGTCTATCTTTTCCATAATAGCCGGGGAGAGATCATTTATGTAGGCAAAGCTCTGAACCTGTACCAGCGGGTGCGCTCATACTTCCAAAAACCCTCTGCCCAGGATTCTTCCCGCCTGCGATTCCTGGTGGAGAATATCGCTGATCTTTCTTATATCATTACCGATTCCGAGGAAGAGGCCTTTATACTTGAATCCAACCTGATCAAAGAACATGCCCCACGTTATAACATTCATTTTCGCGATGATAAACAATACCCCTACTTATGTCTCACCTTGGGGGAGCCCTTTCCACGGTTAGAGGTTTCTCGAAGCCTTGAAAACAGGGGTGACCGCTATTTTGGCCCTTACAGCAATGCCGGTGCGGTACGACAAACCATGCGCCTTATAAAGAAAATTTTTCCCCTCCGGGGCTGCAGACAGCCGCTGCAGGAGGGAGATCGCCGTGGGCGTCCCTGCCTCAATTATCAGATCAAGCGCTGTCTCGCTCCCTGTACCGGACAACTTGCGGAGCAGGAATACGCAGCTGTTGTGGCGCAGGTTGCTCTCTTTCTGGAAGGCCGTCAAAAGGATCTGCTGAAAAGACTGGAGAAGGAGATGAATATAGCGGCAGAAAACCTGGAATTTGAAAAGGCAGCCAGGCTCAGGGACCAGTATTATTCTTTGCAAAAGATAATGGAACGTCAAAAGGTTGTGGCCGCGGATATGCAAGATCGTGATGTTATTGCCCTGGTAGAAGCAGAAAGAGGACAAACCGTGGGTGTTTTCCGGGTGAGGGACGGCAAACTTCTGGGAGCGGAAAATTTCAGTCTAAGCAACCGGGGTGAAGGGCTGGAGGAAGGGGAAATACTAAAGGAATTCCTGCGTCATTATTATGAAAAAGCTGCGTTTATACCTGCGGAACTGCTGCTGTCCCATTTTCCTGCAGAGGAAAAGCTGCTGACCGAGTGGTTGAAGAGCACGAAGGGCAGGGGAAAAGTAAATATTAAGGTTCCCCGGCGCGGAGAAAAGAAAGCCCTGCTGGAGATGGTTAAAAAGAATGCTCTCCTCTTTGCGCAGCAGCAAAGGCGGGGAGAAGAGGAAGAACTATCTTTACTGGAATTGGAACGGCTTTTAGGTCTTCCGGAGCCACCGGCCAGGATAGAAGGATACGACATTTCCCATTTTGGGGGGGGAGAAACAGTAGGTTCTATGGTGGTATTTTGGGAGGGAAAACCCTGGAAAGAGGGATATCGCCGCTTTAAAATACGTTCTGCCCCAAGAGCAGACGATTATGCCGCCCTGGCCGAAATGCTTAAGCGGCGTTTGCATAACGACCGTATACCTTCACCCTCTCTGCTGCTTGTAGATGGTGGAAAAGGCCAGCTTTCTGCGGTTTTGAGGGTGCTGGAGGAGCTGGATAAAAGAGAGTTACCCGTAGTAGCCCTGGCCAAGGAACAGGAATATCTTTTTCTACCGGGTGAGAAAGCACCCCTTGTGCTTCCTGCAGTTCACCCGGCTTTACATCTGTTGCAGCAGGTGCGCGATGAAGCTCACCGCTTTGCCCTCTCTCTCAGCAGGAAACTTGAGCAAAAGAAAAGCCTTACTTCCCTGCTGGAAACTGTGCCCGGCATCGGGCCTGCCCGGCGGAAAAGCTTGTTGCGGCATTTTGGCGGCACTGAAGAACTGCAGGGAGCTTCCCTGGAGGAGTTAAAGGCTACCCCCGGGATGACTCAAAGTGCTGCAAAAAAACTCTTCGAATTTCTGCGCGAAAGCGAAGAAGAGCAAGAAGGGAGCAAAGGTTGAGCATGGCAGTTTTCAGGTAAGCAGAGAATGTAATAATAAGGGAGGCTTGGTGATAGTGGAAGAAGTCAAAAAAAAAGAGATGCATATTAAGCTGCCGGGAAAAGATGTGACCATACAGGTAGTTGAGAATATCGAAGCTTTGATAACCGATCTTAGTGATGAAGACAAAGTTCCCTGCTGGGCCGACATCTGGCCGGCTTCCCTGGGGATGGCAAAATTTATCTGGGAGCATTTACTACTTACGGAGGATGATAATGTTATAGAGTTGGGGGCCGGTATGGGTTTGCCCGGCATTGTTTGTGGTCTCAAAGGGGCACGGGTAACCCTCTCCGATTTTAATCCCCTTGCCCTGGATATAGCCGGAGAAAACGCACGTCTTAACAGTCTCCAGGCGGGATTACTTCTGGAGGACTGGCGCACTTTTAGTTCAGGAGAAAAATATGACTGGCTTCTGGCTTCCGATGTTATGTACGACCCAAAATTAAATCCTTACCTGGGAGAGATATTCAGCAATAATATTGCTCCAGGAGGAAGGATTCTGGTATCCCACCCCTGGCGCAAAGCTACATATGAGTTTTTACAATCCTGGCGCGAGAAGAAGTATTATAACGAGGAGGTTTTTGTCCAGGAGGTGGAGATGGAAGATACTCTTTTGCCTCGTTACAGGATCTTTATCCACCTTTTAAGAGCACTTTCATAACTTGTCAACCTGTGGAAAAATGTAGAGGGGTGATCGTCGACAGAAACAGTCTACATACTTTTTGGGGTATGGGGATCTAAAGCAGGGGAGAGAGTAACCTGGCCCCGGATTCCTTGAATTTCACATATATGGGGCGCTTTAAGTACTCTTCAAAATCGACAGCCACACTATTCGAAAGGTCTTCCTCAAAGGTTCTTTCCAGTTGTTGAGTGATCTCTTCATCGTAAATAAATGCATTGATCTCAAAACTGTAATAAAAACTTCGCATATCCATATTAGCTGTGCCGATTACAGTGACCTGGCTGTCAACGGTTAAAGTTTTGGCATGGATAAATCCTTTTTGGTAGAGGTATATTTTAACTCCGGCCCGGAGAAGATCGGCAAAATAGGAATAACTTGCCCAGTACACTATACGATGGTCCGGCTTACCGGGAAAAACTATTTTCACATCGACCCCTCCCAGGGCTGCCGCTTTTAGGGCAGTGGAGATACTGTCATCTAAAATGAGATAGGGAGTAGTTATATAAATAGTTTCCCTGGCTGTTGCGATTGCGGTAAAGTAGGCATGATGGATAGCTTCCCAGTTTCCGTCAGGGCCGCTGGCCGCTATTTGAACCGCTTTATTTCCTATAGGGTCCCGATGGGGGAAACAGCCCTCTTCTTCGATTATTTTTCCTGTTGTAAACTGCCAGTCACTGATGAAAACACCCTGCAGAATGTCCAGGGCATCTCCCCTAATTTCCAGGTGGACATCACGCCAAGAAGGAAAACGTTTACCTCCGTCGATGTATTCTTCACCAATGTTTATTCCTCCCAAAAAGCCAATTTCGCCGTCAACGATCAGTATCTTGCGGTGATTACGATAATTCATCCAGGTGCTGGGAACCGGCAAAGTAAGGGGCATAAAAGCGGCTGTTTCGACCTTTGACTTGTGCAGTGAATTCAGGTAGCGCCTCCCCAGCTTTCGACTGCCGAGTCCGTCATACAGGAAACGAACTTTTACGCCCCGGGAGGCTTTTTCCATCAGAAGTTTTTTTAAATCATTTCCCACCTCATCATTTTGAACAATAAAGTACTCCAGGTGAATATGGTGTTTGGCATTCTTAATAGCTTCAAAAATGGCCGGAAATTTTTCTCGCCCGTTATTTAAAACCCTACACTGGTTGTTAAAGGTAACAAAACTTGGGCTGGTGGCAGAAATGATCCGGGAGAGGCGTTTTTTTTCGTGTAAGGAGACAGTGTTATTAAGCAAATAATCTACACTGCCCCTGGATTTTTCCAGCCTTTTTTTTAGGTAGGGTATATCGTGGTGACCCATTTTCCAAAAAAATTTGTAACGGGAAGAGCTCCGCCCAAAGAATAGATAAAAAAGAAGTCCAATTACAGGAAGGAAAGCCAGTACGAGCAACCAGTAGAGCGTTCGGTGAGGGGAACGATTTTCAAAAAATATTACCAAACCCACCGCATATACGGCGATAGATATAACGAGAGGGTACACCTCAATCAACCAGTTTGTCATCATAGTTCTCCCTTTGGGGAAAGTATCTTGACCCAAGCAATATATTAAACATAAGCATATAATATCCTTTTTATAATAAACCATATTATTTTATTCCCATTTCCAGGATTTCAAAGATAAATCCTCAGGGTCCCATTAACCCGTCCTTGAAGCGGTCCAGCGAACCTTTTCGCTTATATTGACAAGAACAGCTTTTCCCTGTAAGCTAGTATAAAAACTTAATTCACCTCATTTAATGCTTTGACTGTTAACCGGTCATTCTGATGCTGTGTTTACTATAAGAGAAAGGAATAAAATATCTGTGAAATATAAGATGCTGGCCCTGGACCTGGATGAGACCCTTTTAAACGAGGAATCAAAGGTATCTGCACGCAACAGGGAAGCTGTAAAAAAAGCTTTAAAAAAAGGAATCCTGGTTACCATTGCTACGGGACGCATGTTCCGTTCTGCTCAAAAGTTTGCCCATGAGTTAGGAGTAGAGCTGCCCCTGATTATTTACCACGGGGCGGTAATCAGAAGAAGCGATAATGGTGAAATTATGCGTTATCGGCCTGTTCCCTGGCACCTGTCACTGGAGATCATACAGCTGGCAGAGGAAGAGAAGTGCCACCTGAACTGCTACCTGGATGACCGTCTTTTTGTTAAAGAAGAAAACGAACAAACACGTTTTTACCAGCAGATTGTTTCTGTACCGGTAGAGAGCGTGGGAGACTTGGGGGAATTTGTCTCCAGGAATAGAAAAGAACCAATCAAGCTTTCGGTTGTAGAAGAAGAAAGAGATCTGGAGCCGTTAGAGATAATGATAAGAGAAAAATACGGCTCCAAACTCAGTGTGGTGCAATCCCGCCCATCTTTCTTGGAGATTACCAGCACAGAAGCCACCAAGGGTCAAGCGCTGCGATTTTTGGCAGATAAATGGAACTTGGACCGGGAAGATATTATAGCTATCGGAGACAGTTATAATGACATTGATATGCTTCAATATGCCGGATTAGGGGTGGCCATGGCCAATGCTCCCCAGAAGGTCAGGGATTCTGCCAACATGGTAACTCTTTCCAACCGGGAAGATGGAGTAGCTTATTTTATAGAAGAGTACCTTTTATAGTTAAACCAGGAAATAATAAAGTTTAAACTGTTTGCAATAATCAATTAAGAAGGTGATGGATAAATGGATGCCCCCAGTCTATTAGCTGATCTTCATATCCATACTATTTCCAGCGGCCATGCCTATAGCACGGTGGCGGAGATAATCTCTGCCGCTGCGGAAAAAGGTTTGCACGCCATTGCTTTTACGGATCACGGCCCGGCTATACCCGGTGCCCCCCATCGTTATTTTTTTGGGAACCTTTCAGTTTTGCCCAAGAAAGAAAAGGGAGTAGAAGTATTACGAGGAGTGGAGGCCAACATTATCGAAAAAGATGGTACCCTAGATCTGCCCGAGCACTATTTACAACCCCTCGATCTGGTGTGGGTCGGGCTGCATATTCCTTGCATCCAACCCGCCAGCCCTTCCCTTAATACCGATGCCCTCCTGTATGCCCTGGAAAACCCTTATGTTGACGGCATAGTTCATCCCGGAAACCCGGATTTTCCTATTGACGAGGAAGCCGTGGTGCTGGCCGCAAAAAAGAAAGGAAAGCTGCTGGAAATTAATAACAGTTCCTTTATAACCCGTCGGGGAAGTAAGACCAGGTGCCGGGAAATAGCAGGTTTTATAGCAGCCCACGGAGGCCTGGTAGCTATTAACAGTGACGCTCACATTGCGCGTCACGTGGGAAAAAACGATAGAGCACTGCAGTTGGCGCTGGAGGCCGGAATTCACATGGAACAAATTGTCAATACCGATCTGCGAAAACTAAAAGATTTTCTTCGCAGCCGCGGGAAAAAACATTTTCAGGAAACCGGCTTTTTTTAGCCCAGGGCAATTACTGCCTCAAGGGCAAAAAATCACCGTATTTTTCGAGTATAATTACCGGTCGAGGTTGTGTTTATGGTGAGAAACTCAGGGCCCAAAATAAAAGACATCGGAGAATTCGCCCTTATTGAGAGGCTGGCAGATTCCCTGGGGAAGACTGGCAGAGGCCCAGGGCAGGGTGTGATCCGTGGGATCGGTGACGATGCCGCAGTATTGCAAGCCACCTCTGGCACCCGAATTTTGGCCGCCTGTGATATGATGGTGGAGGGAAAGCATTTTGACCTCTCCTATTTTACCCCCCAGCAGATTGGCTGGAGGGCGTTGGCGGTTAACCTGAGTGATATTGCTGCCATGGGAGGAAAGCCTCGCTGGGCTCTTGTTTCCCTGGGGCTCAAGCCGGAGATGGAAGTAGCTTTTGCGGAGGGGATCTATGCAGGAATTGCCGAACTGGCACAAAAGCACGGGGTTGCCATCGTGGGAGGGGACACCTGCTCTTCACCAAATTGCATGATAATCGATATCTGTATATTAGGAGAAGCTTATCGTTCCCAGGTAACTTATCGTTCCGGTGCTAACCCGGGGGATCTAATTCTGGTAACGGGGAATCTGGGTTCTGCCGCGGCAGGTTTATCTTGCCTCAGCAGCGAGAAACAATTGCAGATTGAAGGAAAAGAAAGGCTTGTAGAGACCCATCTGACCCCTTTCCCCAGGGTTGGCGAGGCGGCAGCCCTGATTGAAAGTGGGACAATTACTGCCATGGACGATATTAGTGACGGCCTGGCTTTAGAGCTCCACGAAATATCCCAGGCCAGTGGCCTGGGAGCACAGATATACCAGGAGCGTATACCGCAGGATGAGGCTGCCGTTTCGCTGGCCGCTCATCTGGAGGTTAATCCCTTGGATTGGGCTCTTTACGGGGGGGAGGACTTGGAGCTTCTTCTAACTATTCCCGGAGGCAATGGTTCCCCCTATAAGGCTCGCCGACTCGCCCGTATTTTAAAGAGGACTACTGGTACCTCCCTGACTCTTATTGGGCGAATGATGGACCAGGCGGGAGATGTAGAAATGGTAGATCCCCAGGGAAAAACTTTGCCCCTACCGGCGGAAGGTTACAATCATTTCCGTTAACAAGGCAGCTTATGATGGCATGTTTTTTCTTCTGAAACTACCTGTTCAGGAAAGCTGGTGTTTATATTGTTTAAAGGTAGATTCGTTCTCATAACCGGTTTTTCGGGGGCGGGGAAAAGTGGTGCCCTGCATAGTTTTGAAGACCTGGGTTTTTTTGCTATGGATAACCTTCCTCCGGCCTTGATCCCCAAGTTTGCCGAGCTGTGTGTTCAATCGGAGGGCAAGATAGACCGGGTTGCACTGGTTTGTGATATCAGGGGAGGAGAGCTTTTTAGCGGGCTTTTTGAAGCCCTGGACAGGCTGGAAGAGATGGGCTTTGGTTATGAAATCCTCTTTCTGGAGGCGGCGGAAGAAGTACTTATCAAACGCTACAAGGAGACCAGGCGGCGCCATCCTTTGGCAGAAAAAGGGGGCATGGTAGAAGCCATCAGGGAAGAAAGGAAGCTACTGGAAGATATCAGGGGTTATTCTAACGTCGTCATTGATACCAGTGAACTTTCCCTTGCAGATCTCAAAGAGAAAATTTCTCGCCTTTATGCGCCTGAGGGACGGGAGAAAAAAATTCTCTTGACGGCCATCTCTTTCGGTTACAAGTATGGCCTGCCGCTGGATGCCGATCTGGTCTTTGATGTTCGTTTTCTACCCAACCCTCATTATGTTGATTCCCTGCGCCCGCTTAACGGAGAGCACCAGGAGGTCAAGGACTATATTTGGAAATGGCCTGTGGCTCACCGCTTTTTCAAAAGACTTAAAGATATGATTGAGTTTTTACTGCCCTATTATGTAAAAGAAGGAAAGCCCCAGCTGGTTATTGCTATCGGGTGCACCGGCGGGAAGCACCGTTCGGTGACTCTTACCATGGAACTTTGCCGGGTGTTGGCGGAGAAAAACTACCAGATCAGGGTAGAGCATCGTGATATGAACAAAGCATAAGCAGGTCTTATCTAGGAGGTTCGGTTTTAAAAGCTGAGACCGCAGAGAATGTTATAGAGTAATTTTGGCCTTGAAGTAGATATTTATGGAATGAATGTGGGGGAAGGTGAGCATTTTATGCCCTCATTTGCCAGACAACTGAAGAGTGAACTGGCAAGGCGAAAAATAAGCAGCAAATGCTGTGAGCGTGCCGAAATAAAAGCATTTTTACAGATGAGCGGTATGGTGATCATCAACGAGGGATACTTCAAAATCAGTATACAAACTGAAACAGCCTCCGTAGCAAGGCGTCTCTTTTCACTTTTCAAAAGCTGGTTCGGGGATGCACCCGAAATCTTGTTATGCCAAGTGAAGAGGCTGCAGGAACATAACAATTATCTGCTGCAGGTGGGTCAAAAGGAGAGCGTCTTAAGGGCACTGGAGACATTTGGGTTTCTGGGGTATAATAAAGAAGGAACTGCATTTTGCGTTCGTTCTCAAGAGGGCCAACCGGAAGATTTGGCCAAGCAATGCTGCCGCAGGGCATTTTTGCGGGCTGCTTTCATGGCAAAGGGCTCTATAACCAACCCGGAAAAAGATTATCACCTGGAGATTGCTGTGCCTTACGAGAGCTATGCCCTCTTGGTTGTCCGCATAATGGAGATGTTCCAATTTGAGACCCGTTATTTTCAGCGCAAGGAAGACCACGTTGTCTACCTAAAGGGCGGTGACGCCATTGGAGAATTTTTGAGGGTGATTTCTGCCCCCAATGCTCTACTGGAATTTGAAAATGTGCGTGTAATGAAAGGTGTTAGAAATAAAATAAATCGCCTGGTAAACTGTGAGACAGCCAACCTTACTAAAACCGTCTTTGCTTCCCAGGAACAGATCAGCAATATCAAACATATCCAGAATGCTATTGGCCTGGAAAGTATTCCTGCTTCCCTGCAAGAAATTGCTTTGCTGCGCCTGCGCTTCCCGGAATCAACCCTGCAGGAACTGGGTAACAAAGCCCAACCGCCTCTCAGCAAGTCTACGGTCAATCACCGCCTGCGACGCCTGAACACCCTTGCCCGGAAAATCAAAGGTTGATTAAATACGAACAAGATATATCTCCAGCAGGAATTTTCAAAAATATGTGGAACATAGTATAAACGTAAAGTTTCATTTTTTAAGTTAAATTGCCTGCTCCATGTTTCTACTTAAATGTAGAGAGGTTTTATTATGTCTTTACAGGTTGAGTTGAAGGTAGAACAATCACAAAAACTGGTGATGACCCCTGAGCTGCAGCAGGCTATTGGTCTTTTGCAGCTTTCTGCCCTGGAGCTAAAAGGTTTTGTGCAGGAAGAGATGATCAATAATCCCCTGCTGGAGCTGAATGAAAAAGTAGATGGTCCTGAGGAGAGCGCCGAAAATGAAGTAGACGCTTCACTTGCCGAGCCACCTGTTGATGAAAAAGAAAAGGCCGCTGCTGATTCTTCATTTGAATGGGAGGAATACCTCAGGGAAGAGGAACCTTATCAGCGTTCCTGGAATTATCAAAAAAGCGGCAGTGATTTTGCCGCTGTAGAATATTTTGTATCGTCTGAGACAAATTTGCAAGACCATCTCCTTTTTCAACTGCGTACTTCAAATATAGATAGCAGGAAAAAGTTGCTGGGGGAATATATTATTGATAGCCTGGACGAGAATGGCTATTTTCGAGGCGAGGTAGCAGACCACACCAGTTTTTTGGATGTTACTGAAGATGAGTTTATTAAAGCCCTGGAGCTTGTTCAGTCTTTTGAGCCCCCTGGTATAGCAGCCAGAGATCTGCAGGAATGCCTGCTGCTCCAGTTAAAGCAACGCGACGATGTCTCGTGTGCCGTAGAAACAATAATAAAAGAACATCTTCCTGAGCTTGCTGAAGGAAGATATCGCTGTATTGCTAAGAAAATGGGGATCAGCCGTAGTGAGCTTCAGGGAGCGGTGGACTATATTTGCGCCCTTAATCCCAAGCCCGGCGCGTGTTACGGCAGCGGACAGGAGGCAAAATATATTGTTCCGGATATCGTTGTGGAGAACGTTGAAGGTGACTATATTATAACCATCAATGACAATATACCTCATCTTACTATTAATCCGTTGTACCGCAGCCTGCTTCGGAAAAACGGAGAAGATGAGATACGGGGTTACATCAAAAAAAGATTGGGAAGTGCCTTGTGGCTAATCAGGAGTATTGAGCAGAGGCGTATAACCCTGCATAATGTTACCCAACAGATTTTAGATATACAGCGCCCTTTCCTGGAAAAGGGCATTCATTTTTTAAAGCCGCTAACGCTTCGTGAAGTCGCTGACCAGGTGGGTATGCATGAATCCACCATCAGCCGTGTTACAGCTAATAAATACATGCAGACTCCCCGTGGCATTTATCCCCTCAAATTTTTCTTTTGCGGTGGATTGAGCGGCCAGAAAGGGGAAGACAAACATTCTGTTATGAGCATAAAAACTTATTTAAAAGATATAATAGAAGAGGAAGACAACACTGCTCCTTATAGCGATCGGGAATTGGAGGAGATTTTCAAGAACCAGGGGATAGATGTCTCCAGGCGTACAATAACCAAATATCGCAAAGAACTGAAAATACCTGCTTCTTACAAGCGTAGGCGCCTCTAAGCGATGTTACTGGATAATCCACTGCTTATAATTAGCGTGGCTTATCTTTGCAGAAGTGGTATTTGAAGTTTTGATGTTCAACCAGATTCCCTTACCTGGAAAACAACTTCTTGGAGGGGGCGGTAAAAAAAACGGGTCAAAAAAATTCCATGCGGGACTTTTTTTGACCCGTTTCTCATAGTATAATGGAGAGGAGAAGATTACAATTAGCAAGATTAGCAGTACTTTTTCTAAAAACATAGGCAAACGAAGGGTTAATAGAGTGCTGAATTATTTATATTCTGCAGCGGAAA
>SLJK01000045.1 GCA_007135125.1 Syntrophomonadaceae bacterium
GGTATGGGAAGAGGTTACGATGAAAGGCCAGGCTACCCGTTGACCATGGCTTATTTCACAGAAGGCGAAGTGCGCCGCATATTGGAATATACTAATTATCTATCCAGCTTTATGGGAGGTGCTTACTTCCTACAGGTATCCGGTCTGCGCTATGATTATAACCCTTCCAAAGCAGCCCTTTTTCGGATTCCTGTCATAAATCTACCTGTTCCTACCTTGCAGGGTGTTCAAAGCGTGGAAAGATTTACGGAAGATGGAGTTCAGTTGGCACAAGAACAGGAATATCATTCCTTGAAACATGACGGACAAGCTCTTTATAGTGTGGTTGCCGGTTACCATCTTATGGAAGCTTTGATTATTACAGGAGAATTCTTGCCTACCCGTTTTGGTATTGTTCCTAAGTCGAAATACGGCACTCCTTTAAGAAATATTGAAGATACCATCGTACAAATAAACGGAGAGGAACTAAAGGTTTGGGAAGCAGTGATAAATTATGCGATGCAGCATGAAGTTGTCCAACCTGGAGATCCCTGGATTCCAGAGTATTATGCTTCAACCTCAGGCAGGATAAATCAGGAAGGCACTCCATCTTCATATATATGGTTCGCACTTTTTGTCGGAGGTGCTTTTGTAGTACTGATTATGTTCAATCCCGTAAAACTGTTGCGAACCAGGCAAAACAAAAAAGGAAATTAACATTTAGCAGGGATTAGGGTACTAATGTTACTTTCCGAAATGCAAAAAAATGCAACTATTGATGTTGACGGAAGCAAACTCCTGTGTTATAATCACTGTTAATTTTAAGAATACTAAAAGACAATGAAAGAGGAAAGTAAGCTGGTGTGATTTTCCACAGAGATAATGGGTCATAGGCTGAAAGCCCGTTAGTATAATAGCCAGAAGAAGTTCCCTCTGGAGTTGCAGGCTGAAAATCCGAAAGATAAAGGCAGAGGAAAAATATGATGTATTATAGGTATTATCGGTATTATTGCTAATCAACGGTTTCACTAATAAGATATTTGGAAACCATCGATGAGGGAGAGAAGTAGGCGGTGGACGGACTCCAGAGAGCCGGGGGTTGGTGTGACCCGGCGTCCAAAGTTGCTGAAATACACTCCTGAGAAGCAAACCGAAAACCGTTAATACATTGTCGTAAAAATGCCTTTACGGTCAGTAGGCTTTGACGGAAACTTCCACCGTTAAAAGGAAGGGGGTATAAGGCTGGAATAATGACAGTCCGTACCTGACACCATTGTTGCACAATCCTTCAGGTTATTGTTTGTAAAACAGGGTATCGGGCGGTCAATTCTGGTCCGTACCTTACAAGAGCGGGGCACTAGATGTGCCCAACCAGGGTGGTACCGCGTGAGAAGCTAGAGCTTTCGTCCCTATGGACGAAAGCTTTTTTAATTCTAATAATTATCAAGAGGAGGATGCAAAGTGATTGTTGTGGTCAGGCCGGATGTGTCGGATAGGGAAATGGCAGAGGTTGAAAGGCAGCTCAAGGATTCCGGCTGGGGGGTATATCGCTCTAAAGGTAGAAACAGTTCTATTTTAAGGATTTCTGGTTGTTCAGGTGAGGAGGCAGGAAATGTGGTTAAGTCAGTACCGCATATAGACAAAGTGGTAAATGTTCCCTATCCTTTTGAGCTGGCCAGTAGAGAATTCAAGGAAGAAAAAACGGTGTTCAATGTAAAAGGGGTGGAGATCGGTGGGGAAAAGGTGGTGGTGATGGCTGGTCCTTGTGCCGTGGAGGAGAAAGGCTCTTTTTTGCAGAGTGCTGTTGCCGTTAAAAATGCAGGCGCAGATATTTTAAGGGGTGGAGCCTACAAGCCGCGTTCTTCACCGTATAGTTTTCAAGGTTTGGAGGAGGAAGGGCTAAAAATCTTGGCCGAAGCTCGTGAATTGACAGGATTACCCATTATTACAGAAGTACTCGATCAACACTCGGTTGAAAAAGTAGCTCTATACGCTGACATTGTTCAGGTAGGAACTCGTAATATGCAAAATTTCCAACTCCTTAAAGAGCTGGGGAAAATAGAAAATCCGGTGCTGATTAAACGGGGTATGTCGGCAACAATTGAAGAATGGCTTATGTCTGCAGAGTATCTTTTAAGTGAAGGAAACGACAAGGTGATTCTTTGTGAACGGGGGATCAGGACCTTTGAAACTTTTACCCGTAATACGTTGGATATAAGCGCCATTCCCATAGCTAAAAGCTTAAGCCATCTACCTGTGTTTGTCGATCCAAGCCATGGTACAGGAAAGTGGAGATATGTTCATCCCATGAGTATGGCGGCTGTAGCGGCCGGTGCAGATGGTCTGCTGGTTGAAGTGCATTCTTCACCAAAAGAAGCATTATGTGATGGCCCCCAGTCACTGCTTCCAGAAAAATTTTCTCAGCTGGTGAATTCTTTGCAAAAGGTGGCAGAGACGATTGGCCGAACCGTCTAAAAAGAAGTCAATATTGACAAAGTGCTGTATTATCGGCCTGGGATTAATGGGAGGGTCCATGGGGATGGCCCTGGGAAAATGTGGCCTGGTGCAGGAAAGTTGGGGCTTTGATCTAAATCCTCGTGCCATGAAAGAAGCAAAAGCCCGGGGAGCCGTCGATGAAACCGGTCCACTTTCCAGCGCTCTTGAAAGAGCTGAACTTGTAATTATAGCTGCTCCGGTTGGCGTTATTCCATCCCTGCTGGAAAATATCGTTCCTTTACTTGATAGCAATGCTCTGGTTACCGATATGGGAAGTAGCAAACTATTTGTCACCGAGGCCATGTGCAGCAAATTACCCCCATGGATACATGGTATTGGCGGGCATCCTATGGCCGGTTCGGAGCTTTCCGGGATTGGCTCGGCCAGCGCAGAATTGTTCCAAGACGCAGCTTATTATTTAACCCCTGCTCGAGGTGTAACTCAAAAGTCGCTAGAACTGATGGAGGTGGTAGTTCGCTCCATAGGAGCAAGACCCCAACTTATTGATCCTTGGGAACACGATATGCTGATGGCACCTCTCAGCCATTTGCCGCAGTTAGTTTCAGTGACATTGGTAAATGTTATGGCGAGGTACAGCCAGAAAAAGAATGAAATATCTTCAATGGTAGGCAGGGGCTTCAAGGACACCACTCGCATTGCTGCGGGAGATCCCCTCATCTGGCGTGATATCTTTCTCAGTAACAAAGGAAACGTCCAGGAATCCCTGAAAACTTTCTTTCAAGAAATGGAAGTATTCATTGACTGCCTGGAGCGTGGCGATGAGGAGGGTATATACAATTTTTTAGAAGGAGCCGCGTCTTTCAGACGCTCTCTGATATAAAACATTAAACAGAAAGGAAGATGGTAGAATGGAAGTCAAAATTAAACCTGTGGAGAAGATCGAGGGACAGACAAGGATGCCGGGAGACAAATCAATTTCACACAGAGCTCTGCTCTTTTCCTCACTAACGGAGAACACGGTAGAAATTGAAGGCCTGCTGCAAGCAGAGGACACCCTGGCTACACGAAATTGTTTAAGTGAACTGGGTGTGGAGTTTGAAGACAACGGGGTAAAAGTAATGGTAAAAGGAAAGGGACTTCGTGGTTTAGAAGAGCCGGGCAATATTCTGGACGCAGGCAACTCGGGGACAACTGCACGACTACTGACTGGCCTCCTGGCAGGTCAACCTTTTTATACCACAGTTACAGGGGACCATTCTTTGCGGATACGTCCCATGAAAAGAATAACAGAACCCCTGCAACAGATGGGAGCGTTGATCAGCGGCAGGCGTGATAATGAGCATTTACCACTTTCCATCCGGGGCTATGACCTGCTTCCGGTAAATTATGCCCTTCCGGTAGCCAGCGCCCAGGTGAAATCTTCTCTGCTCGCTGCTGCTCTTTATAGTCACGGGGTATCGGAAATTATTGATCCTTACAATACCAGGGATCATACCGAAAGAATGCTAAGTTACCTGGGGGCCGATATTAAGAAGATGGGTAGGCACCATATAATCATGAAAAGCCCTTCCAGGCTGGAAGGAGAAATTATTCGCATCCCCGGTGATATTTCCTCTGCAGCGTTTTTCATAGTGGCAGCCGTGCTCGCGCCCCGTGGGGAACTGCAGATTGAAGGGGTAGGTATTAACCCTTCTCGTACCGGTATCATTGATGTGTTGAGAGTAATGGGGGCCGATATTCAAGTTATAAACGAAAGGGAATATAACAATGAACCGGTAGGTGATTTACTGGTAAGAGGCGGCGGTAACTTAAAGGGAATTGAGATAGGCAGCGAAATGATTCCGCGACTCATTGATGAAATACCGGTTATTACGGTTGCTGCTCTTTTTGCTGAAGGCGAAACGGTTATAAAAGGTGCTTCTGAACTGCGGGTTAAAGAATCTGATCGCATCCAAACTGTCTCACGTGAACTGCAAAAAATGGGTGCTTCCATCCAAGAAATGCCGGATGGCCTGGTCATCAGGGGTGGAGACAAACTGAACGGAGCCAGATGCAGCAGCCATGGTGATCATCGTCTTGCTATGGCGCTGGCAACGGCGGCCATGTTTGCGGAAAATGAATCGGTCATCAATGGGTCAGAGGCGGCAGATAATTCTTTCCCACATTTCTTCGAAACCATGAATGGACTGGCTTCTTAATATGCGATTTTTAACTGCGGGAGAATCACATGGGCCTGCTTTGACCGGGATTATTGAAGGATTGCCGGCAGGGTTGGTTATCAATAAAAAGTATATTAACCAGCAGTTGGCCAGGCGCCAGGGAGGCTATGGCCGGGGGAAGCGTATGTCCATCGAAAAGGACAGCATCAATTTTCTATCCGGGGTGCGCTTTGCAAAAACTACCGGAAGCCCTCTGGCCATGCTCTTGGAAAACAAAGACTGGTCAAATTGGGAAGATACCATGTCTTTGTTTAATAAAGATGAAGAGGAAAAAGGGGCGATGAAGGAGAACCGGCGAGACATAAGATATATTACTGCACCGCGTCCCGGCCATGCTGACCTTCCGGGTGGGCTAAAGTATTTACACCGTGATTTGCGCAATGTATTGGAGCGTGCCAGTGCCAGAGAAACAGCGATGCGTGTGGCTGTAGGTGCTGTAGCATCATTATTCTTGGAGTATTTTGGTATAAAAGTGGCTTCTTTCGTTAATGCTATTGGGAGTATAAAGGCTGCACCGGTTCCACCAGAATGGAACAGTGAACAGATTATTGGGGCCAGGGGTTCTCTCTTTTATAGTCTCGACCAAGAAGCGGAAACATTAATGGTAGAACATATCGACTATGCTAAAGCCGAAGGCAGTTCTCTGGGAGGAATCTTTGAGGTGCATGCCGAAGGTGTGCCTGCAGGACTGGGAAGTCATGTTCACTGGGACAGGCGCCTGGATGGTCGATTGACAGGAGCGTTGATGAGTATTCCCGGTATCAAAGGAGTGGAAATCGGGCTGGGTTTCGAAGCTGCTGCCCGTCAGGGTTCTGAAGCCCATGACGAAATCGTACTGGATGAAAAAGGGCAAATCAGCAGGGCTAATAATCGCGCCGGAGGTTTGGAAGGTGGCATTACTAATGGTCAAACCCTGGTGCTGCGGGCAGCTATGAAACCCATTCCGACTTTGAGAAAACCTCTTGCCAGTGTTGATCTGGCTACTCGTTCTACGTGTTCGGCTTCTGTCGAAAGATCTGATATATGTGCAGTTCCTGCCGCTTCTGTGGTAGGTGAAGCTGTTATATCCTGGGAACTGGCCAGGGCTTTTTTGGATAAGTTTTCCGGAGATTCAATGGAAGAAATCCGGGAAAAATACCATAACTATCAGTTAATGGTTAAAAAATACCTGGGAGAAGACCATGTTAAAAATTAAAATTGGCAAGGGGGAAAAAGGCTACCCTGTTTATCTGCATCATGGTCTCCTGCATAATGGTGGCCTTCTTCTGAAACACCACTTCGCCGGCGGTCCATTTCTACTGGTAACAGATAAAAATGTCTTTTCCCCTTATGGGGAAATCTGCACTCAGAGTATGCGCCAGAACGGCTTTAAGCCTTACATGGTGGTATTAGAAGGTGGCGAGAAAGACAAAACCTTGCAGTCGGCTTTTAAGTTATATGGAGAAGCCCTGAAAGCTGGTCTGGATCGCAAGTCATTTGTTGTAGCGCTTGGTGGTGGAGTAATAGGGGATTTGGCCGGCTTTGTTGCTGCTACCTACATGAGAGGTATCCCTTTTGTGCAGATTCCCACCACCCTATTGGCTATGGTAGATAGCAGTGTGGGAGGAAAAGTGGGCGTTAATCACCCGCAGGGGAAAAATATTATTGGGGCTTTTTATCAACCTTCCCTGGTCCTGGCTGATCTGGAAACGTTAAAAACTCTCCCACGGAGGGAATTGGCAGCAGGCCTGGCCGAGCTTTTCAAATATGGTATTATTCTGGAATCAAGCCTTTTCTATCAGATTGAGTTTTTTTTGAAAGACAGTTTTTTTGAACTGGGCAGCTCAACTTTTCAAAAACTGGTAGCTCAAGCTGTTCTGACCAAAGGAAAGGTTGTTACTGTGGATGAAAAAGAAACAAATTTCCGGCGCATTCTAAATTTTGGCCATACCATTGGCCATGCCCTGGAATCGGCAACCTCCTATAATTATTATCTTCACGGTGAAGCGGTGGCGATAGGTATGATGGCCGCTACCTATCTGTCTGTAAAGCTGAAAATCCTGAAAAGCAAAGATGCCTGCCGTATTCTCAAACTTTTGGAGCGGCTAAACCCGCCTCTTCCACCTGCGGGACTTAACACCGCTGAAGTTTTACAAGCTTTGTATTCCGATAAAAAGAAAGATTCGGGAAAACTGGTATTTGTACTTCCTTCAGCTATAGGAAAAGGGGTTTTTTACAAATCTCCACCTTTAGCAGAAATAAGAGAAGTTGTTGAGAAGTACCTTTATCAGCGACCTGGCAACGAAATTAGTGACTTGGGATAGTATCGGCCAAGGTTTAAAAACAAATAAACTCTACGAAGAGGAAAGGAAACAATAACATGTTTAGTGGTGAAACGAAAATTACAGGACTTTTTGGAGACCCTGTATACCATTCTCTTTCGCCCCAAATTCAAAATGCAGCCTTTCAGGCAAAAGATTTGGATTTTATGTATATCCCCTTTGGGGTTCCCAGTGAGGACTTAGCAAGTGCAGTCCGTGCAATACTTCCACTAGGAATGGCCGGGGTAAATATTACTGCTCCTCACAAAGAAGCCGTTCTGGTGCATTTGGACGAGCTCTCTCCTGAAGGCGAGATATTGAAAGCAGTTAATACAGTCATTTGCAAGGATGGAAAGTTGAAAGGCTATAATACTGACGTAGACGGATTTCTCTACCTTCTGCGCAATATAGCCCCTTTTTCAGTAAAAGGTAAAAAGGTATGTCTTTTAGGAGCTGGAGGGGCGGCCAGAGCAGTTTCCCTGGCTCTGGCAAAAGCTGGAGCAAGTGAACTGGTTATTGTCAACAGAACCATCAACAGGGGTAAAGCCCTGCTAGAAATGTTGTGCGAAAGGTGGTTTTACAAGGAAGAAGCAGTAAGCCTGGCGCCATTGAAACCGGAGGTTTTTCCGCAGATTATATCAGACTGTGACCTAATAATTAATTCTCTGAGCATTGATCCCCAGGAGCTAGGGTTTATTAATAATTGTAAAAAGACTGAAAGCTTGAAAGCGGCGATTGATTTGCGCTACAGTCCTGCAGAGCCCTCTTTTCTCCGTTGGGCTTCTCAAAACGGCTGTCGTGTTGCAAATGGGCTGGATATGCTTTTAGGACAGGGCGCAAAAGCTTTTGAGCTTTTTACGGGTCAGGAGGCACCGCTCTCGGCCATGGAAAAATCACTAGCTGTAGAACTTGCCCGAGTATAAAGAATTAACAGACTGAATGCCAGTGGGGAGAAGATAATATGACCATGGAGGGATTGTCCGCCAATATTTATCTAACAGGGTTTATGGGGGCAGGAAAGACTTGTGCGGGGAATCTATTGGCTGATTCGCTGCGCATCAACTTTTACGATACTGATGAACTGCTCAAAACAAGCTTGGGAATGAGTATAGAGGAAATATTCAGGTCCAAAGGCGAAATATTTTTCCGGGACTGCGAAACAGAAGTGCTGAGAGAACTGGCCCAAAAAGACCCCGGAACCTGTGTTATTGCTACCGGCGGCGGGGTCGTTTTAAGGGAAGAAAATTTGGAGATTATGCACCAAAATGGCCTAATTATTTTCTTGGAGGTCTCATTTGAAGAAGCCTATAATAGAATTAGAGGTTCTGCTGTCCGGCCTCTTCTTAAGGGGACTGATCCTAAAGGCTTCATCGCCTATTTAATGCGAGAACGAATGCCTTTTTACCAAAAAGCGGATCACACCGTACAAAGCACTGGTATATCTTTGCATGAAACCGTAAGTAATATCATTGCTGCTATCCAGAAAGGGTGAGTATAGTGGGAAAGAAAAAAATACTGGTATTACACGGTCCCAACTTAAACCTGTTAGGAAAAAGAGAAAAGGATATCTACGGAACATTTACCCTGCAAGCTCTAAATGAGATTATTCACCGGGAAGCTGAAAAAATTAGTGTGACGGTAGAATGCTTTCAGTCCAATCAAGAAGGAACGCTGATCGAATTAATTCACGAGTCGGAAGGAAAGTACCAAGGGATAATCATTAACCCGGGAGCTTATACCCATTACAGTATTGCCCTGCGTGACGCATTGGCCGGAGTTGAAATTCCTGCTATTGAAGTTCATCTCTCCAATATTCATGCCCGGGAAGAATTTCGACGTACCTCAATTATCTCGCCTGTGGTACTGGGGCAAATATGTGGACTGGGGCCTCAAAGCTATCTCCTGGCAATGCGGGCCCTGGCCGGTGAATATGACATTGGTATTCCCTTATCAACGTCCTTCTTTCCCGGACCCAAAACAGTTAGAGGTATAAGGGGGGCTATTGATGTGGCTGCCAATAATAAAAAGGAAATTTTAGAAGCAACCACTGAGCTTCTCCAAAAAATAATAGATGAAAATGTAGTTGCCAGGGAAGACATTTCCGCGGTTATTTTTACCTTAACCAGGGATTTGAACGCTGTTTTTCCTGCTGAAGCGGCCCGCCAGTTAGGATGGACAGATGTGCCGCTATTTTGCAGCGTTGAAGTAGATGTTCCCGGAGCACTTCCCCGTTGTATCAGGGTATTAATGTTAGTATATACTTCTCGAAAATCACAGAATGTTAAGCATCAATATTTAAAAGGAGCAACCGCTTTAAGAGAAGACATCGTAACCACTGAAGAAGTTACTTCTTGAGTTTCGGGGTCAGGCAAATCAATATCGACCCGCGAATATGAAATTTTTCGCCTGCAAGGGATAGTTTTGCAACAAATGAAAATGCTTATTAAAAAATGGAGGGTTACAACGTGGGTGGATTATTGGGCTATCTTGGCCCACCCGGTTCATTTAGCGAAGCAGCTGCCATTAGGCGCAGCTCCAATTTATCTTTAGCACCGCAACCATATCCCTCCATTGACTGTGTTTTCGAGGCGGTGGAAAGCGGAAGTGTTGTACAGGGGATAGTCCCGGTAGAAAATTCCTTGGAAGGCAGTGTAAACCTGACCTACGACCTTTTATCCGCCAACAGTCGGCTACAGATTGTCGGTGAAATTCTGTTAAGAATAAGGCACCAACTTCTTGCCCGTCCAGAAGAAGATTTGGGGAGTATAAGAGAAATATATTCTCACCCTCAGGCCTTCGCCCAGTGCAGAATATTTTTAAACAGAACCAAACCGGAAGCTGTACGTACAAACATGATTAGCACTGTAGAAGGGATTCGCTTACTGTCAGAGAAGGGGGGCACGGCAGTTATTGCCTCTGAAAGGGCTGCTGATCTTTATGGGCTGAAAATACTATGCGCCAATATCCAGGACGAGCACTTAAATATTACTCGGTTTCTGGTTCTTGCCCTTCACGATGCTCCTCCCACAAATACTGATAAAACATCCTTGTTGCTTGGCTTACCTGATACACCGGGAAGTCTCTACAGGGCACTGGGGATATTTGCCCGCTCTAATCTTAACTTGACCAAAATCGAATCCAGGCCTCTCAGGAGCGAAATGGGAAAATATAGATTTTTTTTGGATGTGGAGGGACAC
>SLJK01000072.1 GCA_007135125.1 Syntrophomonadaceae bacterium
TCAGGGCGGAAAACGTGTATTTACTATTAGGGATTTCCTGTCTTGTGAAAGTATTGCTTTTTTCGCTGCTGGTTGAGAGACCTGTGATGGGTTGGGAATGGGAGATAAAAACCATTCCTACTTTGTTGTTATCCAGTGCCAGTATTCTGGGCATATTATTTGCGCCAGGCCTTCTTTTAAAGAGTAAAAGAGCACTGCTCAATTACGGTTTTAGCCTTGCTATTGCCATTTCTCTGTTAATCATGGTAGTGCGGACTTATTTTCTTTTCTTTCACGGGTTCCTGACCCCGGCTACTATTTTACATTCTACGGAAGGGCTATCCATGAGCAAGGCTGTCCTTTCAATTTTTCGCATCTGGGAATTGCTGTGGTTAATCGATCTGCCCTTCCTTAAATTGTTTCTATTAAAAGAACCTGCTCAGAAACAGGATCTAGAGTTTTTTCCCCGGTTGTGCAGGTCGGCCAAGGTATTTGCGCTCAGCTTCTTTGTTTTTTCTCTTTCTTTGAATATGGGCAGTGCAGATCATTACCAGGTAAATATTAATCTGCGTGAGAGCGGACTTCCGCTTTTCTATGTACGGGAAACAATTGACTACTTGCAATATGAACCGCTGGACGTATTCGAAGATGATGTTAGGCTTGTTAAGGAGTGGTTTGAAGAGAACCGCGGAGATAAGGGATATGACTATCGTTCTTATTTTGGCCGGGCCAGGGATAAAAATTTAATTGTCCTGCAGGTTGAAGCACTTCAGGAGATAGTGATCGATAAAACTATAAACGAGCAGGAGATAACCCCGAATTTGAACAGGATTAAAAGGGAAAGTCTTTATTTTAATAATTGTTTTGATCAGGTTGATATGGCTACTGCAGACGCCGAAGCCCTGGTAAATCTTTCCCTGTATCCCCTTTCTAATGAGAGCATTTATATGAGACATCCGGATAATACTTTCAATTCCCTGGCCAATACCCTGCGGGATAATAATTATGAGGATGCCGCAGTGTTTCACGGTTTTCGCAGAGAATTTTACAACAGGGAAAATGCCTACCCTAACCTGGGTTTTAACAAGTATTTCAGCCGCAGGCATTTTCGGCAAGACGAGATGCATGGCGGCTTGCTGGGAGATAAAACATTTTTGAGGCAAACCGCTTCCAGGCTTGAGGAGCTGGAAGAACCATATTATTCATTCATAATAACTTTGACCAGCCACCATCCTTTTAATTACCTGGAGGACTATGACGAGATCGATGTGGGTGAATTCGAAAACACCATCGTCGGTGATTATATAAGCTCTATGCACTATACGGATGCTGCTATCGGAGAATTCTATGAATTACTGGAAGAAAAAGGGATCCTGGATGGTTCTCTACTGGTTATCTATGGGGATCATGTTGCTTTTAATTATAACGAGATTCACTGGGAGGCGCAGAATGAATTTTTTGGCGCGGACATGAGCAGTCCCGATTCACGGGTAAGGGAGCACAAGGTTCCTCTATTTATCCGCTTCCCGGGAGGGGAAGAGTCCATGGTCATAGATACTCAGGCCGGGATGGTAGATATATTTCCAACTGTAGCTAATATCCTGGGGATTGAATTCCAGTATGTAATGGGAAGAGATCTCCTGAACACTCCGGAAGAGCTTGTGGTTTTAAAAGATGCCTCTTATGTTAAGGGAGATTATTTTTATCATGCCCCTACCCAGACACTGCATAACCTGGAAACCGGCGGAAGAAAAGTTATGGAAGAGGAGGATGAGTTGGCGCGTAAAGCCAGGGAAGCTTTGGAGATCTCGGAGATGATTTACTATATTGATTTCTTTTACAAGCTGGAAGAAGGGGAATACCATTAAAAGTGTTTTTGCTCTTGCTTCCGGTGAAGGGAATCATTTATAATAAAATGGAACATGGTCAAGTTAATTAATGTCTTGTATAGAAAAGAGGGTTATAATGGCGCAAGTTGAGAAAAAGAAAAAACTTAAGCGGGGCGTTCGCAGAAAATATTTTTATGCGGCGGTCGCGATTATCCTGGCAGGAGGCATGGTTTTAAGTGCTACCATGGGGTTTGCAGATTTTATTACCGGCGGTGGTCGAGGAGGAGCCATGTCCATGCCGAATGATGTAGTTGCCACTGTCAACGGGGAAGAAATAGCAGCGGAAGAACTGGAAGCACAGTTAGAAAACCTCAAAGCATCTTACAGGGCCCAGGGGATGGACCTGGACAGTCCGGAAATGGAAGGAATGCTCCAGCAGGCCCGGATGCAGATTCTAGACGAGATGATCAGCATGAAGCTCCTGGAGCAGCGCGCTGAAGAAGAAGGAATCGAAGTCCCCGAGGAGAAAGTGGATGAACAGTACCAGGAAATCGTGGAGCAATTTGGAGATGAAGAGGCTTTGTTGGCCCAGCTCGAAGAATTTGATTTAACTTTGGATGAACTCATGGACGATATCAGGCAAAACGCAACTATCCGGCACTACATTGAACTCCAGGTCGACCAGGACGAGCTTGAAGTTTCTGAAGA
>SLJK01000029.1 GCA_007135125.1 Syntrophomonadaceae bacterium
CAGGCGAAGGGCAGGTGCACCTCAGGGGCCTGGTTTCCAACAAAGAGGACCTGAACAAGATGCTGAGGATAGTCAAGGATGTGCCCGGCGTAACGGACGTAACTTCGGAAATCATTGTCATGTCTGAGGCTTACGGGTACTAGAAACAAACCGGGTATGCGCCGGGTATGCGGACACCGGCGCCCAAAATACTACCCTGCTAACCAAAGGGGTGACAGGATAAGGGGTGACAGGATAAGGGGAGCCTGTCACCCCTTAATATGTTGTGCCCCTGCATTCTGCTGCAGGGGAGTGCAGGCAAGAATACCGAACAACTCCGTTTGCCCTGCTGCTGCCTACCCTTTATTCTGTATAGGATTTCAGGATATCCACGGGAGCGTCCAGCAATTCCGGCAGTTTCGCCATGCCTTCCTTGTAATAGGGGGTCTGCATATGATATTCCAGGGCTTTCTCATCGGTATATTTCTCGACCATTATTACATCTAAAGGATCCTCGGGATTAACATAGGGCTTATACAGCAGACAGTCTTTTTCGTTTTCGCGAACTGCTTCGGCCATCTTAATGCAGCCCTCCACCAACTTCTTTTCCAGCCCCGGCTTGGCTTTCATACTTGCTATCACGACAACCATCATAAATGCCTCCTCTTTTCTCGAAGACTTGAAGACTTGAAGACTCGAAAACAGGTGAGACCGCTCACCGTAAGTGGTCTCACCTGCAAAAACTTAATAGCTGATTTCTAAATTTCTGAATTTCAGGTTAGCTGATGCATACTTGCCGCACCCGATATTGACCTGATTATCCTCCCGGCCGGATAGGTTTGGGCACAACCGGTGAAGGCCCCCAAAGTTCAGCGGTTACATTTAAGCCCATGATATAAGTTTCCGCAAAAACATTTTGCACGTCCTCGTTGGCTTGCCAGGCAGACCAGGCATCCATATCGGCAAACTCATAGGTGACAATGGTCTGGTGGCTGCCCGCGGATGCACGATAAGCCCGGAACTCAACCACTCCCGGTGCCGCCAAGGTGCGCTGGATTGCGGACTGGGCCCACTTCGGGTATTCCTCCACCTTGCCCGGATTGATATTCCACTTGGTGATATAAAGTACGCTCATAATTATTACCTTCTTTCCTTTTTATTAAATAGATTAACAAGTCCCCGGAACCGCTATCACCTCCACCTGGAATATAGAAACAAAGGTTTATTCTGCAAACTTGCTGAAAACTCCTGCTAATGATTAAGAAAATTATGCAAATTAAACTATTAAACTATTTTTTGCCTAATAATCGGATCGCTGCTTGAATGTCTTGGATAGAATACCTAAAGGTGCGGATAGGTTGCCAACTAAGAAGAGGGCGCCTGCCCGGTTTCCCGCGGTCAGCCGCCCTCTTTGTGATGTGATTTTATCAGCCACGACGCTTCTTCCGGCTCTGCTCGGAACTTATTTCTTGAACTTCAACAGCGCTCCGGCAAGGCTCAATAAAGCTCCCGCCCCCCAGGCCAGGTAGATATATCCTCCGGTCCTGGGCAGGGTGTCCGTGCGGGTAGTTTCTACTTCTTCCTGCTCCAGGGCTACTGCTTCGGGTTCCGCTAAAGGTTCTTCCCCGGGCGGCACAATTTCTTGTTCTTGTACCGGTTCCGGTTCGCGCACAGGAATTTGCGGGTCTGCAGCAGGTTCCTCGGGTTCTTCTTCTACTTGTTCTTCATCTACCGGTTCCTGCGGTTGGGGTTCAGTAGGTGTCCTGGTAGGAGTCGTGGTTCTCCTGGTTGTTCTTTCGGGAGCACTGACACTGACCGTATGGCTGTCCGAATCGATCACTTTGACCATGATTATTTCTGTCCCATTATCAAAAATGGGATCTTCATCGGGCTCGTATACGCTTTCGGTTACTGTTAAACCGTTACCGTCTGCCAATGCCCCTCCTGCACCGTTTTCAGCTCCGTAAACATCTTCGACTACCGTTTTATCGCCGTTTTCTGCTTCTACTTCTACTTCTACTTCATCTTCATAATAACCGGTAACCAGGGCCGTATTGACCAAACTGCCCCTGGTGGCGGAAGGGATGCTGTAGGTTTGCGAAAAGGAGTATGCTTCCCCTACACCCAGGCTGCCTATCATATACTCCCAACCCCCGCCAAACAAGGGGTCTGTCACGACAACATCAAAAAGCTCCACATCCCCGGTATTTTCCACCGTGAAGCTGTAGGTAATGGAACGGCCCGCTGTTGCGGATGAGGGGCCGCTCTTGGTTATTTCGATGACGCCGGCGGCTGCTTCCCCGGCAGGGACGGTAATCTGCACCGGCTTATAAGTAGCCATGGTCCCATCGGCCAAAACATCCAGCCTGCCTTCGAATACCTGGTCTTCGTCGCCGTGGTCCACAATGCCGGTGAAAGTAACCTCAAACTCCAGTTCATGTGCCAGGGCACTGTCCAGCGGGCCGTAGCTGGCCGGCGATATACTCGTGACAAAGGGGGCGATGTCACCTGCGGGAACCAGGCTCAG
>SLJK01000081.1 GCA_007135125.1 Syntrophomonadaceae bacterium
TAACAATATTCATCCACCTTTTTTCTCCTGAAAGGGACTGAAGCTCCAGTTCAATTTTACTCTCTTCTCCCACTTGGAAAACATGGTCTTTTTTTTCCAAAACAATTCGCGCATCATGCTCAGGAAATAGTTTCTCAATCCTTTCCCCTACAAGTCCCTCATTCCCCCAAAATCTATTACAGGCGTTGTTCGCATAAGTAATAACACCCGCTTTATCTACCAACCATATTAAGGTGGAAATATTTTTTAATAATTCCTGCTCTTTAAATTGCACTCCTTCCAGGGAAGATAGCAAAATATTTAGTATTGGCTCTTCCCTCTTTTCAAGCGCTGATTTCAGGTCTATCAGAATAATGCCCGGAATATTTTCCAATGAACTCAAAGGTTGCGCCTCCTTTCTTTTGTCCATCATTAGAAGGCATTCCTCACCAAAGATAACCTTTCATTCTAGGTGTTCCCCAAATTATAACTCTGTAGTTCATCTGCGAAGGTTTGTTCCTTATTTATATTTTCATTTTTATTAGTTTCAATGCTATCTTTAATTGTAGTAGCAGCCTGCCCTGTCAAATCCTGCTGCTCAAAAATATTTATAATGGCTTTACCCATGCGCCTGATTTTATCCTCTTCAGGCTTCAACAGGGGATGTAGTTTTAATTGGGGAGACAAAGTTATTTCCATCTGCACCGGATCCTCTCCTTGAATATCTTTTTGCTGCTTATCCAGAGCAGTCTGTTCCAGGGTATCCAGAGCATTTTGGCAAAGGTATATTGCCGTTTGCAAGAATTTGTCCTCCTCATAACTGCAGCAAAAAGTATTCAACTCTTCTCTCGCCATCCTAACAAGATTACCAACTTCTTTTTCCGTCATTCTTTCCACTTCTTCCCGGGTGGAACCTGTTTCACAAGTCCGCACCCATCGCTCTGCCATTTTTAAGGCCTCTCTGACACGCTCCAATATCTGCCAGGAGCCCGGCACAAAAAAGAACTCCGAAGAGCTTTTTGAGGGGAAGAGTTCCTCTGTTAATTGTGCTATTTCCTGTTTGATGTTTTCTTCATTTTTTAAATAATAAATTACGTTTCGAATATGATCCAGGCCATCAAGATCGTTTTCCGCAATAGGAGTAAGCAAGTTGTCCAGAAGAGAGCCCTGCTCTTGCATCTTTTTCCATAAGTTCGAAGCGATATCGGAGGCCATATGGAGCTCCTTATTGCGAGCAAACCAGTCCTGCACCTCCTGGGCAATAGCCTGTTGTTTTTCTTGCCTCTTTTCCCTGGCCTTTTTTTCTTTTTCTTCCCTGTTTGTAAAAAAACTTTGCATCATATCCAGGCCTTCAGGAAGCGGTATTTTATTTAGCAGGTAAGCTGCGCCACTTTCTGGAGCTACATAAGATGGTCTCAACAAGGCAGCAAGAAAAAGCAATCTCCGGACAAGATTGCCCTGTTCTTCCCTATAATCCAGGTAAGAATAAAAATCAGGGTCTTTATAAATGCTGGAAAGCCATTGGGCAGCAGGCCCTTCCTCTACCCGCACAACCTCAGAGAGTTCTAATGCTTTTATCAGCAGTGGAGGAACAATAAAAACCCCAAGCTCTTGCCGGGCATAATTTGCTACCCAGAAAGCGGGACCGTACTTTTTACCCTTTAGCAAATCAAAAAGCAGCTCCTGCAATTTTTTGTTAGAAGAGGTGTCACCTCTTCCGTTTTCGTCCTTACGCCAGGTAAGATTTCCTACTTTTTGCCTTTGTGCTTCTGCATGATTGTCATCCACTTTTTGTTCTCTCAACATATTATTCCACAATTTCTCGATTTCTAATAAGGAGTCAACTTGACAAAAATCTATTTGTCCTCCTATTTCTTTTGCATATTGTGACATCCGCTCCACAAGATCATCAAAATTTCCCCTGGTCGACTCCAACTCTTCCAGGAGTTCTTTATCAGGCAACACTTCTCCTTTTTGAGCATCTTCTCCGGCCTTCATGAGTATAATACCTAAATGCTTAAATTTTTTCTTAAGCTGTATTAGCTCGTTAGAAAGCTCCAAGTGCTTTTTCATTGCCAACTATACACCACCTGGAAACATAATATACAATATCCAAAATCGAGTGCCTGCTTTATATTGCTTATTATTGATTATAAACTACTTTCGATATTATTTTAAAATCTCCTACTATAATAAACAATATTTTAACAATTTCTCTTAATATAAATCTGCAATTGCTTAAATTTTACAAAATAGTGAGTTGTGTATGATATTTTCCGTATAAATGGCTTGATACTTAAAGGGGGCACCTCCTTTGCAGTTCAGTCATTCTCAATAAAATTTACCCAACAGATCTAAACATGCTTATGGATTAATTGTATGTTTTTATTAGGGTAAACTCACCATTCAGAAGCACCAGATTTGATTGACAAAAGTATGACATCATCTACTTATAAAGTATAACCTGCAATGGTTCTTTTTGCTAATTGCAATTCATCACATACTTCATACAAAACTAGTTCGTTGTGGCACAAAAAGACTGGAAAAAATTTTCCCAGTCTTCAGCCAGAATAGAATCAATATGTACTCACATCATATTAAAACCTAAAAACATTTCCAAAAAAGCTGCCAGGAGAAAAATTATCATGGCCAATACAGTGAAAACATTTAGCCAACCCCGGGGTAACCATCTTTGCCCCCTTGTAAAAATGGGCGGGGACCCTGAATGGAGGCTGATTTTCTTTAAAGCGAAAATTAGGCCAAGGAAAGCCGGAACCATAATAACAAGCAAAGCCGGGTGCAAATCACCAAGTTCCGCAGTATTTGCCGGTTCCAAATCGGCTACAAGATAAAGATAGGTCACAGCTATAGCGTTGTTAAGAAAGTGGTAATAGATGCCAGCCAGGATAGAGCCAGTTTTAATAACCACTATTCCGATCAACAATCCCAGGATAAAAGCACTAAACAAGTTAAGAAAAGTAAGGTGAAACAAGGCAAAAAGCAGAGAGCTAAAAATCAGGGCCGGCAAAACACCGTAGCGTTCCAGAGAAGGCACCACTGTGCCACGAAAAAGAACCTCTTCACAAATACCAGCCGAAATGGCGATTACAAAAAGATAAGTGAGATAATGCCTCAAATCATCAGGCGGAGGCAATATTTCGAGAGGTTGATAACCAAACTTCATAAGAAAAGAAACAAGACCGACAGCCAAAAACATATTTAATAGCCAGGCACAAACCACCAGCAAGGAAATAGCAGGCACATATTTTTTAGCAAGCGGTCTAATCCTGGCAAATTGTTCTTTATTAATACTGTAATGCTTCCAGAACCAGAGAGACGGAGATAAAATAAGCAGCCACTGGGTTATAAGCATGCCTATCTCGAAATGCATAGCCTGGGCCAGCGAACCTATGACCAATACTAATATCAAAGTGGCCAGGACCAATTTACTTACCGATTTTAGGTCAGGCTCTGGCAAAAAACTTTCTTCTTCCCCAGTCGTTCCGCCATTGTTGTCATAGATTCTTTTTTCTTCAGTCATGGCTAACCATATGAACCTTCCTATCTTTTAAAAATTATTCCATAAAAAAATATTCCTCTATATTTTCATTTGTCCGCTTGCAAAGCTGAACTTTATTACTACCACATTTTTAGTAACGAGAAGCTCCAACCTTATCCATCACTTTACTGTAAACCTGGGGAGGAACCATATCCCTTATATCCCCTCCAAAACTAGCAACTTCTTTCACAATACTGGAACTAATAAAAGAATACATGTTATTGGTCATCATAAACATAGTCTCTATATTGCAGTTCAGTTTCCTGTTAGCCAAAGCCATCTGGAATTCAAATTCAAAGTCAGAAACAGCCCTTAGGCCCTTAATAATAATATTAGCGCCCCTTTTCTGAGCGTATTCTATTAAAAGGCCCCGGAAACAATCCACTTCTACATTGGTATAAGGAAAAACAATGCTATTTAGCATGTCCACCCTTTCTTCAAGGGAAAAAGAAGCTTGTTTACGGGGATTTTCCAGCACAGCAACTATCAAATGTTCAAAAACTTTGCTTGCCCGGTCGATAATGTCCAGATGACCGTTAGTAACTGGATCAAAACTTCCTGGGTATATTACCTTAGACAATAATAAATGCCTCCTTTCAGGGGCTTTTCAAACTACTTGTTTCTAATACTGTTTTTTGAATAAGAGGAGCGAAGTATCACCGTAGGTCTTTTTTTGCCAGAGCGGTAATGTCAAAAATTTCACCCACAGAAGCGCATCTCGTTTGCTCCTTTCCACGCAAAGCAGCCCATTTTCTCGGAGCAGGCCGCCCTCATACACCTCTTTAACTACACTACCTACATCACGGTAATTATACGGTGGATCCATATAAATAATACTAAAACTTTCGTTCTGTTGTGAAAGAATCTTTATAGCCTTTTTTATATCATTATGAAAAATACTGCATGACGGGTTATCCTCAATAAGTTGTATATTTTTCTTGATCAACTTCACGGCAGCAGCATCTTTTTCCACGAAAACACATCGCTTTGCCCCTCTGCTCATCGCCTCAATTCCTATGCTCCCGGTACCCGCGAAAAGATCAAGAAAAAAAGAATCCGGCAACAAACTACCAACAATATTAAAGAAAGCAGTCTTTACTTTATCAGAAGTAGGGCGTAAGGTTCTTCCGCGGGGTGTTTTCAAATGCCTGCCTTTTGCAGAACCGGCGATCACCCTCATTTGCCACCTCCCCCCACGCCAAAATTATATATAACGCTTTTTCGGATATTTTACCATTTTATGAGGCTCAAAGCAATAAAATGTATAATATTTCCACCCCCCCTTTAATCATTAGCAGCAAAGCTTAATTATTCTTGTTTTTATATGTATTATATGCTAAACTTAACAAAGTTTGGTGCTGATGATTGAGGAGGTGCAGAAAACATGTCCAGAAAATGCGAATTATGTGGAAAAAACCAATCCAGCGGATTCATGATCAGTCACTCGCATATTAAAACAAAGCGTACATGGAAACCAAATATCCAAAAAGTGAGAGCCCTTATAAATGGAGTACCACGCAGGATCAAAGTCTGCTCCCGCTGCCTGAAAGCAGGAAAAGTCAAAAGGGCTATCTAAACCACAAACCTGTGACTAACACAAAAAGCGCACATTAACATGGCGCTTTTTTGCTTACAGCCCTTAAGCAAGTTCCATAAACTTTACCTTCTACTATTATGAAAAGCAAGAAAAATCCTATCAGCTAAAATATTGGCAGATTGCAATATTATTTAGAATATAACCCGCAAAACCTGTCTACCTACAACAGATTTCCGGTTCCCGTAGGCCACCTTCAACATGTTTTTATCATCACTTACAATAGCAAGTTCTTCGACCGGCGCATATTCCAGCATCTTAATAAATTCTGCACAGGTACAGATATCCTTGTTAGCAAAAAACATCTTCCCTTTTAGAATTGCTTCTTTGGCAAACTCTTTTTTGCTGATAACATCACCGATTATTTCTACTTCATCTCTAGAAAATTCAACAATAGATGGGAATACATTTTCACCCATCTTCAAGTAAACATAAGCACCTACAATTTGTTTTTTTCGATCCGTACCAGCAAAAGTTTTATAAGCAATTTCGATCATCTGATTTTTCGGTATGGTAATTTCTAGTTTTTTATCATTGAAATCTTTTGTTATCCGTTTAACTTTCCGGGTAATTAAGTATTTCATTATTCTCACCATCCCCCTTGGTAGTAGTTTAGTGAGAAAAGCAATATTATTTAATACTCTTTGTATATTAGCTTAAGTATATCATAAACTGCCCTTTTTGTCTCCTCTTTCTGCTCATTTTACAATACTCAATCTACAAAAACTTTTATAAACTTACATACTGTAAAATACCATCATTACGTAAAGAAAACTTAGGTAGACTTGGACGTGCCCTACCAATCACTTTTTATTTTTTGCTGGACTGAGCTTACTTTTTGTTCGATGCTGGCATCCATGTCACGGCGGTCATCTATTTTTAAGGTTGTTACTACCCTCTGTGCCCCCTTCTTGAAAGGCACCTCGTGCATATGGCGCACCAGCTCTAAAATATCTTCCAGGTTACCTTCAACGATTGTTCCCATGGCTGTTATGTTATAATTTAGTTCTTTTTCTCTCCTTTTTAATTCTTCCAGGCACTCGGCCACATAATAGCTTAGACTGGTATTACCAGTACCAATAGGTACTACTGATATCTCCATGATGGCCATACTTTATCTTCCCCCTTTGCAGGATTATAGTTATTATGATATTCTCAATTACTATCTCAATGTTGCCTGTTATTTTCTACCTCTTCTAAGCAACTTTTCAGGTATCTTTCCATTTGTTCAAATTCAATTAAAAAAGAATCATGCCCGTGAGGGGATTTAAGTTCTTCGTAACGAGAATCTACCCCGCACCTTCTCAAATCAACAGCCAATCCACGAACTTCGCCAGGGTAAAACAAGATATCGGAGCTTATCCCCAAAAGAAATACTGTGCCCCTTATGCGTTTTAGCCCTGCATGATAGGAGGAGTGCCCCCTGCCAAGGTCGTGCAGGTCCATCGCTTTGGTAAGGTATAGATAAGTGTTGGGGTCGAAACGATGGGTTATTTTTTCTCCCTGGTGGTGCAGGTAGCTTTCAACAGCAAATTGTTCATGGAAGGAAAAGGGATTTGTATTTTCTGCATTCTGCAAAGAACGGCCAAACCGCTTTTCAAATGACTCATTGCTTCGATAAGTGATAGTAGCTATTATCCTGGCCAGGGAGAGACCTCTGCCAGGGAATTCTTTACCGTAATAATCACCATTTTGCCAGGCAGGCTCGTTCATAATGGCCATGCGTGCAGCCTGATTAAAAGCTATTCCGTTCGGTGAAAATCTACCCGAACATCCTATGGCAATAATGCTTTCTACAGTTCTCGGATAAGTTACGGCCCACTCCAGAGCCTGCATTCCTCCCATAGATCCCCCTATTACTGCTAAAACTTTTCTTATGCCTAAATAATCCAGCAGTCTTTTTTGAACACGTACCATATCCTTTATGGTAACAACAGGAAACTTCATGGCATAGGGTTTGCCTCTCTTGGGATCCCGCGATGAAGGACCGGTACTGCCATAACATCCTCCCAAAACGTTACAACAAACAATAAAATACCGGTTTGTATCCAAGGCTTTACCCGGGCCCAATAGAGGTTCCCACCACCCCCGCTCCTTATGGGGTCCCGGTGGTTCTCCTACCAGCGAATACCCGGTTAGAGCGTGCGCTATATAGATTGCATTATCACCTTCCGCTGAAAGCTTCCCGTATGTTTGATAATTTACGGTAATTGGACCAAAAGCCGCTCCACTTTCCAGACCAAAATAAGTTGGAGGTTCTGCAAATGCAAAATATTCTTCTCCTTCGAAAAAAGGGTACAAACTATATTCCATTGATGATTCTTCTCTCTCGTCAAGAAGTGCCAAGCCTCTCACTTCCTTTATTGCTTTTCGATGCTCGACTATATGTAAAGCATATTATCATAAATGCCATTATTCTAATAGAAATGGTATTAGTTTAGTTTTAAGATAATTTTATCATCTAAAAATACATTGTCAACCCTTGAACAATCCCTTAACGGGATTTATCAGCAATTAAAATAGCAGCGCTGAATTTTTTAAAATCCTTTCAGCTGGTTTTTATAGTTTGACAAAATAACAGCGGTATGGTAGTTTATATTAAAGTCGATAGAATTACTTGACTTGATTTTTATTTTAGCATATCAGGAGGTTATCACATGAGCGATTCGGACAAAATTGAAACAATAGCTTTGCACGGCAGCCAGGAAGCCGACCCTACTACAAAGGCACGGGCGGTACCCATTTATCAAACCACTTCCTTTCTGTTTGATTCTGTAGAACACGCAGCCAACCTATTTAGTCTTAAAGAATTTGGAAATATTTACACCCGCATTATGAATCCCACCACGGACGTTTTAGAGAAAAGGCTCGCCCAGCTCGATAAAGGGGCAGCAGCTTTGGCATTGGCTTCAGGGCAATCAGCAATTACCCTGGCTATTTTAAACATAACCAGGGCCGGGCAAAATATTGTTTCGACCCGCTATCTTTATGGTGGCACTTACAATCTTTTTCATTATACATTACCGAAAATGGGTATTACAGTCAAATTTGTAGATTCCTCTGATCCCTCAACTATAAGTAACGCAATAGATGATGATACTCGCCTTGTTTACACCGAATCTGTAGGAAACCCCAAAAATAACGTTGATGATTTTCCAGAAATTGCTAGAATCGCTCATAAATACGATATACCTTTTATGATTGACAATACCGTGACTCCTCCCCCGCTTTTCAGGCCTTTTGAACACGGTGCGGACATTGCTATCTATTCTTTAACCAAATTTGTTGGAGGGCACGGCACAAGTATAGGTGGTGCCATTGTAGAAAAGGGCAATTTTAACTGGGCAAACGGAAAGTTCCCTGAATTAGTTGATCCCGACCCCTCTTACCACGGGGTAAGTTACTGGGATAATTTTGGAGACCATGACAAAGCAGCTGTTAGGGGGATATCGTATATTTTGAAAACCAGGGTGCAGCTTCTCCGGGATATCGGACCTGCTCTTTCTCCCTTTAATGCTTTTCTATTTCTTCAGGGCCTGGAAACTCTCCCTTTAAGAGTAAAAAAACATTCCGAGAATGCTCTTGAGGTAGCACATTGGTTAGAAAAACACCCTGCTGTAACATGGGTAAACTACCCAGGCCTTCCAAGTCACGCTGACCACAGCAAAGCTAAAAAATTCTTAAAAGAAGGATTTGGTGCAATTATTGGCTTTGGTATTAAAGGAGGTAAAGAAGAAGGAGTTAAGCTAATAAATTCAGTAAAGCTTTTTTCACATTTGGCTAATATTGGCGATGCCAAGAGCCTAATAATACACCCTGCTTCCACAACCCACCAGCAGCTTAGTACGGAAGAGCAACTTGCTACAGGAGTAACAGATGATTATGTAAGGCTTTCTATCGGGCTGGAAAACAAGGAAGATATAATAGCCGATCTGGAGCAGGCCCTGGAAGCCAGTCAGAGATAGGCGCCATCTGAAATAGGTCGCAATAATCCAATGAAAAAAGGAGAAAAATGGTGTCTTTCTACGAAGCAATGGAAAAATATTATGATGATATTTTTCCGTTAAATGAAAGCAATCTATCTTTCCTGGTAAAGTCATTTGCTAATAGCGGCAAGGCTATCCTGGATCTAGCTTGCGGCACCGGTAGCTATGCATTGGCTTTGGCTAACAGAGGATATATAGTAACCGGTGTGGATCTTGATGAAACCATGATCGAGCTGGCACTACAGAAGAAATCCAGAGAACCCTGTGGACCTAAGCGTGGCGGCGAAGTTTCCTTTTTCAAAGGAAACATGCTCTATCTCTCAACTATTCTAGATCATACATACGACGGGGCATTTTGCATTGGCAATTCTCTGGTACACCTTACATCAATTTCCGAAATAGAAACAGCTATCAAAGAAACTTCTAACCTCCTTCGGAAGGGTTCCATTATGGTTATACAAATAGTTAACTACGACCGCATATTAAAACATCACATCAAGTCTCTTCCCACACTGGAAAATAGAGAGCGTGGTGTCTCTTTCGAGCGTCTTTACACTTACGACCGGCAAAACCACAATATCCATTTTACAGGAAAATTGACTTTGCCGGATTCGAGCATCCGCATCAACACAGTGCCCCTTTATCCGCTGCAAAAAAATGAATTGGAAAAGATTTTAGATAATGCGGGCTTTGGGGAAATAATGTCTTATGGTAATTTTGCCGGAGAACCCTGGTGGGAAGAAGCTCCGGCCCTTATTTCAAAATCTGAACTGCTCTGAAACATGCTCCACAATAATAAACGTTTATAATTGCTTAGGTATTAACTAATAGCTTCAAGCTTTCCAATTTAAATCCGCAAAAAAGTCAAACTCAATATAATCGGGAACAACAGGAACCCGCTTGCCTTTTACACAAATTTTAATAACAGCTGTCACCAATAA
>SLJK01000103.1 GCA_007135125.1 Syntrophomonadaceae bacterium
AGTTGTCTTGAATTATGAGGTTGTGGAAGCAATGATTCTCTGTCCGTAAATGGACGCTTGGTCAGTGGTGAGCCAGTAGCGTAACCAGCCAGATAAGCCGGTTTTTGCTTTAAATAAGCGCACCATATTTATCCCCTTATAATCAGTCGAAAGGATTGAAAAACTAATGAAAGTCCTTGCAATAATTACCCTGATACTTTTTCTTCTCACCGCAGGTTGAGGAATTGTCGTTTCTCTAGGAGGAGAATACAAGAAATTTGCAAAAGTTCATATGGTTCTAGGCATTATAACACTTATCAGCTTTATCGCCTTAGTAATTGCTATATTTTAAGAAGGGTTAACTTTAAAACTAGTTTTTGCATGACAGGAGGCACATGATAACATTTCTGTCCCCAGCTCTATATTAGCGATCCTAACATCTGTGATTAAACCCGTCTCTTCTTTGCCCGAGCAGTAAAGGGAGATCGCTCATAAGGGCGTTCTCCCCTGCTTCATTCCCTACATAATCAATGCTTGACCCTGCTTATCATGAAGAGTAATTTCCAGATAGCCTCTTGGAGACCAGCTGCTGCTCCTTTCCATCCCGCCAAGGGCCTGCCCAAGGGCCTGCCGACAGGCATTTTTTCAAGTCCCGTCCTTGTTTTGCATAATGATACATTAAGGATAGAAAATGGGGTACAAAGCATTGTAATTTCATGTTCGGTGCTTGCAAGAAAGGGTTGTTTCCCTTCATTCCGCCAGCATAACTAGTGCGTTATCCTACTCAGCGTTAAGAGCAATTCCGAGGCAGCCTCCTAGAGAATAACTTCACGGGGGCTATTTTGTTTTCTCATACAATTCTCAGACAAAATATTAAATATTTTCACAATAGGCATTAAATTATTGACGTAAAGTATGATATAATAAATTTACAATATTGAGGAGGAACTGGTAAGCTAGAAGAAATAGCGACCTAATAAACTGGGACATGTGAAAATATAAATTAATCTATGAAGCATATTTAAAAACCGGCTCCTTATTGGTCGGTTTTTTGTATATTAAGGATTACGCTGGTTTCTCCTGTGCATCAAAGACTCTAAAGGAAAGGAGGAGTATTTATAAAACTGCCTATGTTTTTCTTTCCCACACCTTGATTATTGAACCCGTTCCGGTAACTCACTTTAAAAACGGCAAGTGATACAAGTCGAAGTGTATCAACTGCGGTTACCTCTTGTTCGGTATTCTCACCCGGCCCTTACCCGGTTACTACGTCAAACTGCTTAATAATAGGCGGTTCTATAACCACCGAAAAAACAGGCATTTAAAATGCGTATTTCAATTATTAAGAGTCAGCGCTGCATATACCGTTTTCATGAGAACAGAAGACGCGAAAACTTATGCACTTCTAACAATGTAGCTCTACTGCTCCAGTGATACAGGCAAACTCTATCTGCAAAGAAGGTTTTAACATTACCACTATCCCATCTATTACAGCTTAAGCAGGAATAGAACTGTCCAAGCAGATGATGGGGTTACAGTCTTTCAGAAGTGGAGGGGCTTTCCAGGTATAATTGACAGGCTAATCCAGTTCAGAGGAAAGGTGGTGAAAATAATGGTTCTTTATGTTATGAGTTGGAATATCCACCCGGATAAAGAAGAAGAGTATCCGAAGTGGGCCCAGTCAGCCATCCAGCGCTATCTTAAGATTCCGGGAGTGGTAGAGTTCAGGGGTTATCGCACAGTTGCAGGCAGAAGACAGGTGGTTATCACCTTTGAATTTGTCGATATGAATGCCTTTGCTGCCTGGCAGGGCAGCCAGGATGTACAAAAAATAACTGCAGAAGCCTTTACTATGACTTTAAATTTGAAAGTGGAGCTATGGGGGCCGTCACCAATTGTGCCCAAGCCAATTAGGCCAAGCGAATAATTAGGACAGCGATAGCAGTAATCGATAGATAGCCATAGGAGATCGCTTGATACGGGCGGTCTCCTTTGCTTTATCCTTACCAGAAAAAAACCCATGCAATACCCCTGCTTATCATGAAGAACAACTAACGGATAGCCCCCTGGAGATCAAACTTCCTCCGGGGGCTATCTCATTTTATGGTTCTCCATAAAATGAGAAACAAATCAATCAACAATCCTGTTTACAATCATCAGTTTTTACCCCAAGCAAAACGTATATATATTATCCTGTAGCGTTTTTCCCAGAAAAGTGTAAACTATACCCCCTCCCCCTCGGGTGAAGGGAAACCGCTATCCGCTTTTCTAACCTGAAGATGGCAGCCTTCCTAACTCTGCACTTTTTAGCTGCCACACTATGTATTTTTTACTTGCCAAACACACGCTTGCGTAGGTCTAAAATTTAATATGGTGAATGTTTTAGAATTATTAATATATTTATAATACTTAATCAGTTGAAGGAATTTTGCATTTTTTACAGAAAACGTATTCTAAATAAAAAAGGGTGGAGCCAGAAAATGAAAAATGGAGCCAATGGCAATGGTTTTGCGGCTAGTTTAAGCTATGATAAAAAGGAAGATGAACAAAATATTTTACAGTGTACGCCTTTTTTTATGAACAAAAAAAGGTGGTACGTGATTCATACCTATTCAGGCTCTGAAAACAAGGTGAAGGCTAACCTGGATAAGCGAGTAGAATCCATGGAGATGCAGGATAAAATATTCAGGGTTCTTGTCCCCATGGAAAAACAAAGCGAAATTAAAAACGGACAAAAGAAAATCATCATGCGCAAGATGTTTCCAGGCTATGTCCTGGTTGAGATGGTTATCGACGATAATTCCTGGTTTGTTGTCAGGAACACACCCAGTGTTATTGGCTTTGTTGGCCCCGGATCAAAACCTGTCCCTTTAACGGAGGATGAGATTAACCCTATCTTAAAGCATATTGGTATAGATGACGCCAGACCGAGAGTACCGTTTGCTATTAAGGAGCAGGTGCGGGTTATTAACAGCCCCTTCAATGATTTTGTCGGTACTATTGAAGAGATTATTCCAGAAAAAGCTAAGCTGAAATTAACCATATCCATGTTTGGGCGTGAAACTCTGATTGAGCTAAATTTTGACTGTGTGGAGAAGCTGTAGTGTTAAGCTGATTGTCAATATTTGCTAATATTAAACAGACCGGATATATTTAACGAGGCCCTATAATCAATCTAATCGCTGTTCTGTCTTCCCCCTCAATTTGAAGATCAACAAAGGCTGGGATACAAACGAGATCCACGCCGCTGGGAGCTACAAACCCCCTGGCAATAGCCACTGCTTTAATTGCCTGATTAAGAGCACCTGCTCCAATTGCCTGCATTTCGGCTTTTCCCTCTTCCCTTATTGTTCCTGCTAACGCTCCGGCTACTTTATTCGGGCTAGACTTTGCGGATACTTTTAATGTTTCCATGAACTGCTGGTTCCTCCTTTGGAATAAAGTTTCTCAAAATGTTATCTACTCTTTCTTTTGCGCTTATAAGTAAGGATTTGAACAACTACCTGGCTGCTTTGGTTTATAGATATTCTTCCATCGCCTTTTTCCACCAGCCAGCCCCACTCCAGCACTTCCGGACAGTTCTTTTCTTTGTCCGTTATCAGCTTTATAGCCCTTTTAAAAGCCGTGTTTGACATTTCCTCTCCTTTGCGGGTATCACTTTACCTTTTCCTAATCACAATAGCCCTGGGGCCTTTGTCCCCTATTTCCGCCTCATACTCCACCTGGTCTCCTTCTTGAAGAGCTTCAAAAGTTACCCCCTCAAGAGCGGAAGAGTGAAAGAAAACTTCTTCGCCGCTATCTTCCGGAATAATAAACCCAAAACCTCGGTCGGAAACAATCTTTTTGATACTACCAATAGGCATAAAAACATCCTCCCCAAAATTTCCCGGGTAATCCTTTAACCGGGTTAAATAACGTCAGATACTTTCCGCGTTTAAAACCTTTGCCATTCCCTTCTCGCAGATTGGCTATATCGGCTAGGTCTGGATGTTTCCGGTAGAGATAGCCAACCACTCTCCTAGAAGCCTTGCCAGCCGGTATAAGAAGCCTCTACCTTTGCTCATACAACCCTGTAGCAGCTATGCCTTACTTAAGCACATTACAAACTCAATAATCAAAGATATTACAACAGCTCATACATTTAATACTATCTTCGCCCATCTGCATAAGTTGATCGGGATCATTTTCTTTGCAGGAGGGGCATTCCTTAGGTTTAGAGGAAGATTTGCCCAGTTTCTTCTTTGTATAATAAAGCGGTGACTGCCAATAAACCTGCTTTAAAAAAGAAAACAAGTAGCACACCACCTCATTGAAGAGCGCCTACAGTTCATAGTAATCCCGAAGACGGTCTCTTCGTATAGGGTGCCGTAGCTTACGCAAAGCTTTGCCTTCTATCTGCCTGATACGCTCTCTGGTAAGATTAAAAACCTTGCTTATTTCTTCCAGGGAGCGGCAATACCCATCGTCAAAACCGAACCGCTGCCGCAAAACTTTCTGTTCTCTGGGAGTGAGGGTGCCTAGAACCTTTTCTAGGTGTTCTCTTAAAAGTTGGTGCTCAGCAGCATCATGCGGAGATTCTACGTCACGATCTTCAAGAACATCAACAAAGTGAGATTTGTCTTCCTCTCCCAAGGGTGCTTCCAGGGAAATGGGTGCCTGGTTAATCTCCAGTATTTCCCTTACCCTCTCCTCGCTGAGATCCAGCTCCTCCGCAACTTCGGCAGGAAAAGGTTCCCTGCCCAGTTTTTGCTCCAGCTGGCGGGTAACCCAGGCCAGCTTGTTGACGGTCGCCACCATGTGGACAGGCAAGCGCACGTTTCGGCTCTGGTAAGCAACAGCCCTGCCTACGGCCTGCCTTATCCACCAGGTGGCGTACGTGCTGAACCTATAGCCCCTGCGGTAATCAAACTTATCCGCAGTTGTGATAAGGCCCTGGTTACCCTCCTGGATAAGATCCAGGAAAGAGACCCCCCTGCCCACGAATTTCTTGGCGATGCTGACCACCAGGCGCAGGTTGGCTTCCACAAGATGGTGTCTGGCTTTTTCGTCACCATCTTCCATTTTTCGGGCCAGTTCGATCTCCTCTTCAGGTTTCAAGAGAGGAACTCTTCCGATTTCCTTCAGATAGAGTTGAAGGGAATCGTTTAGGCTCATACCTTCGAGTAGAAACGGTTCCAGGTTCTCATCCTGGGGAGGATTTTCCCCCTTTTCAGTTAATTCTACCCCTAAAAAATCCCGCATTTCCTGAGGAGACTTTCTTTTTCCGCTTTCTTTAATCATGCATGTTCTCCCCTTTTTCCCAGATGGTTAGCGGTATACGGCCACCTGAGATATGGCCACATATCGGCAAAACCACCCTGCTCTTCTTTAAGGTTCTGATAAAACTTATGAGATATCCCCATTAGTATAATAGTAACGTTTCGGGGCTCGTGTAGATCATATCTTTACCACTTTTTTCTTGCCGCTTTGCAGATTTACTATATGCAGCTCTCCCTTATGCATCAGGTCTTGAACCACTGCCCAGTTAACGGGGTTAAGGTTTTTTGCAACAGGATGAGCTTTTGCTTTCTGGTCGGGTGCTTACCTCTCATTGTATCATGACCTTTCTAAGTATTGTAATTTTGCTACTTTTCGGTACAATCTGGTTATCCGGGATTATTTCATCTTATCTGAAACAATTTTTTTCCGTTACAATTAGATGAACCGTCCTTTTTTATTACATTTTAATTGTTACTAAAACGTTTCCGAGCTTTATGAACTGGGGAGATCTCTTATGGGTGAACTGGGAAGGTGGATACGGGAAACGAGAGAAGAAAAAAACGTTACATTGGAAGAGTTAAGCCAAAAAACCAAGATCATGAAATACAAGCTCCGGGCCCTGGAAGAAGAAAATTTCGACGTTTTACAGGCTGGAATCTACCTTATAGGTGCTCTTCGCAGGTATGCCGAAGAGCTAGGGCTGCCTCCGCGAAAAGTGGTGGAAAATACGGGCAGCACTATTCCACCGAGACAGTAGAAAACGAAGAGGCTAAAGCAAGTTTCCTGGAGTTTATATGGGAATTTATACGGAGGTTGTTTTGACAACGGTTTTTAGGCTTCGTCATAGTACCGACAGCTTTAAGTCCCCTGGGGCTCTAACACCCATATCTCGGTTTTGTCCGGCAAGTTTTCCGCGGAGATAGTTATAGTAGAAGGGCAAGGCTTAAAATCGGTGTGACCCGCTAAAAAATCACTTGCTTCGTGGATATCTATGCTGCAGTACTCTGTTTTGTAATGCATGGGAATAACAATAGAGGGTTTGATGAGTTCTACAATTTCTTTTGCCTTGCGGTGGTCGATGGTATAGACTCCTCCCACGGGGATCATCAGGATATCAGTTCCTGCAATAAACTCCGCCTGGTCTTTATTCAAATTTGCCTCCCCATAGTCCCCCATGTGCACAAAGGTTAATCCGGACATTCTCCATTTAAAAATAATGTTCTTCCCTCTTTTTTGGCCACCTGCATCGTCGTGATAGGAAGGGCAGCCCTCGATCTTGACCGGGCCCATGGAAAAGGGCTCGGTTTCCCTTATGGCGTGTTTGAAACCTTTAACCAGGGAAACGTTGTTATGGTCAAAATGTTCGTGGCTTACCAGCACCACGTCGGCCTGCACCTCCGGCAGGGGATACCCCACCTTTTTGTCAAAAGGATCGGTGACCATTTTGAACTGCGAGTCATCCACCAGGAACATGGCATGCCCCAACCAGGTAAGTGTTACTTCTTCTCCCATTTACACCTACTCCTTTTTATTTTTCCTAGCACCTTAAGCCTAAATTTTTCTTGCCAGTATTATCGTGTTCAAAATTATAAAAGTTTTTCATATTGTTATTAATTTCTTAATTCTCCGCACCTGCCATAATTCCTGCCCGCCCCTGCATAAAGCGGCAAATTTTCCCTAATCCCTGCGAATGGCTATTTTCTCAAGTTCCGTGCCTGTTATGCTTGAGGGCAAGCAATATATGGGAAACAGGGCATGAAGCACGATGTTTTAAAGTTCGAGGCTTGCAGGAAAGTGTTGTAAGGCTTTATTAAGACATTGCCAATAAGAGAGAAAATATTTAAATGTTCTTAATTCTTGGCAGGAATTCCCGTCAAGCTTGTAGAATAGGTTGTTCCTTTCAAATATAAGATAAGTATATTACAATATACCCCTTAAAAAATGTATTTTTATCGTAAAATAGTTAATCGGCATTACGTATTTGATGGAAGCGATGATTGTCTGGCCTTACCTGGACGCTTGGCCAGACAGTAGCCAGTAGCGTAACCGGTCGTTAAATGGGCCGGTTTTTTGTTAGTAATTTATGGTTTTAAAGGGATGATGACCGGAGTCTTTATACTTATACAGTGAACAAAGGTTGGCTGTGATAGTGTAAACAATCATGTAGATAAGGGCAAATCGCTCGCTCAACAAATCCCTATATTTTGTTATTCACGTGTATTTCCTCCTATGCTTTTAGAATTCTACCGAGACAGAATCCCTTTCTTTGACGTTCTTAAAACAAAAGAACGGCGGCGGCACTTCTGTCATCAATATCTGCTACCTGCCAAATATTTAAAATGAAAAGGCAGGACTATCAATGCAATTATAGAAATAATACTGACAAATATCTTGAATCTGCCTTTCTGAAACAATTATCTTAACTTGCAAACTTATCAGGAATAGGAAACATTTAGGGGTGGACTCAATGTCTGTCTTGGCAGTCTTAACTTGCAAAATACTGGAAGTTGAAATAGCGCATTTAATCTCCCAGGACGAAAACATTAATAGGGTAAGCGTTCTTAAAAGCAAAGACAGAATCGATTTTTATAATATTTTGCGAGGGAATAGCAAAAAAGAGATTCATCTATTGGAAGAGCTTAGGCATTTTTCCCGTGAGGACTCCGGAGTGGAGGTTTTAGTAGACGTCTTGGAGCTAGGATTGCACGTGAACACCAAGAAATTGAAGTTAAAGGTAGAAAATATGCTTAATGAGCTTCAACCCTACTGCGATGCTGTTTTACTGGGTTACGGGCTTTGCGGAAACGCCTTGGAAACAGTTGAAAAAAATGCCCCTGCGTATCCCTTTCCCATCATATTTCCCCGTAACAAAGATGGGAGTCTAGTTGATGATTGCCTTTGCATGCTCCTTGGAGGGAGCAGCTATTTCCGTCAAGAACTACAAAAAGAGGCAGGGACTTGGTTTCTATCTTACGGTTGGTTGCAAAACTGGGAAACCCTTACTTCGCGGGATCTCGGTATCAATGACATTTACACTTTAAAATGGATATTTGAAAAAGCAGGATATAAACGCGTTCTTGGTATTACTACCAAGCTGCAGGATAAAGAGCAATTTCATGCCCAGACAAAAGATTTTGCTGCCCAAGTTGGACTTTCTACAGAAATGAGAGAAGGAACCATAGATATTCTGCAGGAAGCCTACGAATTGTCAAAGATATATGCTTTAGGAAAAGATTGCAATGATAATAATAATTGCACAAATTGATATTTATAGTAGGGTCAACAACCGGAGCTGGAAAACAATTTAATAGTTGATAAGTGCTTATAAAGAAGCGGGATAGTCGGTTAGCTTCTGTTAGTATATGATTTCCCGAGGATAAAGCATGTGCCACACACTTGGAATAGCTTCACTCGATTCAACTGACGCAAGCCCTGCAGCCGCGGATTGCTTTTGTGCAGACTCTTAGCACAGACTGATATGATAGCCCGTCCCCTAAAAGTTTGATTCCAACGTGACTCCTTCTAAACATTAAATACATCAGAAGAAGAAGAAGAAGAAGAAGAAGAAGAAGAAACGGAAGCAGAGGTTTTAGTTTAAAGTTAAGTATAAACCCTTCCCGGCATATTATATCGTAGGTGGGTTGAGTCACCGTTCAGGTTGTTCTGGCCATTAATAACAAAATGGTTTTAACTACAGGTAGCTCCTGGATCAACTTCATCCTGGGGCTTTTTTTAGTGCTTATCTGGAGTTGGAATTTATTCCTTGATTTTCCCAGCCTTTTAACCTGCATTCCCGCATTAGTTTAACGAGGGCAGATTAATAAAAATCAGGGCTAAATTTATGTGAGCCAACGGATCATGCTCTTTATTATAGCCGCGCTTGACCTATTTCAGGCAGTTGGAATAGCTCGAGAGGGTTGTGATATCATAAGCCCAGTATTCATTTTCTGCCCGACGTTTACCCTGCAGGCGAAAAAACTGCTTTTTTTCTTCTGCTTTGATGGAGGCGAAAATCTCACTGCTTTTTTGTGAAGAAATATTTTCACCGTAGGGGTGTTTATGTGGTGCTGACCATTTGGGAAAGCGGAGCAAGGGATTATTGTCTTCTAAAATCAGGTAGTAGGCAATGGAGCGAATCTGAAGGTACCTGTCTGGGAAACAGTGCTTCAAGTCAGCAGCTATGCCAAGCTGTTCGCCTATTTGATCAAGCAGGTATGTGGCTCCGTAAAAGAATCTGGCTGACTCCGTGATGGCAACCGGACCGGGTTTCTTTTCCCCTTCACCTCCATCCGTTTTCCGTTTTTGTTTGCGCGTCGGGATAATCTCTCCCGTTTCAGGAACAAGCTTTCCAATGCACTTTCGCTTGGCTCTGGACTGCTGCTTTTGTTTGTCCCAGTATGATACCGATTCGTAAGCATAAGTTATTCCGGTTGTTTTATTGATTTGGTAAACAATAGCCGGCATGGTCCTGCCCCCTTTATCCTCGTTACAATATTATTATATGTAACGAGGATAAAGTGAAGCAAAATGTCTAATTAATCTCTTAAAATACGGCATTCCTGCCTTTTTCATCGTTACACTTTCCGGGAATGCAGGTTTTATCCTTAAATTTCATGTGCATATGCCAATTAAGAAAGTCCAGTTCATATAATCAGCTGGACTTTCTTTAAACCTCGATATTACGGAAGTTTAACAGTTTTGGTTTTTCTAAACGATAATGATTGTTTATTCAGACTGTTATGAGTCAAGTGCGTCTGCCTGTTCCGCCACTTCGGCATATTCTTTTGTTTTCTCCGTTTTGCTCCA
>SLJK01000071.1 GCA_007135125.1 Syntrophomonadaceae bacterium
AAAGACCGTAAAAAATCATGCTGGAGGCAATGATGGCACCTCCGGCAAAACCTCCTCCAGGAGATAAATGACCGTAGAATATAATATAAAGCCCATACAGCTGGATAAAGGGGACAATTAATCTGCTTATGGAACGAACTACAACATCTTCCAAGAAATCCACTCCCCACTAATTCAATGTGCTCTTAAGGTTGCCAATGCCGCAGCGATTGCCACAAATAGCACCGTTACTTCTCCCAGGGTGTCAAAAGCACGATAATCCATTATAACAGCAGTTATGGCATTAACCGCCCCTGTATCCCGAACAGTTCCTTCAATATATCGTTCGGCAACATAATTGCGGGCAGGCACATCCTCAGCTCCAAAAGTGGGCATTTCGGCTACGGTCACCAGGAGCGCATAGCTAATTATGAGAATGATTACCACTACCAGGAGCTGCCTGACACGGCCTACCGGCAAATAGAAAAAAACATAAGCCATTAGCAGCAAAAGCGCCACTCCGACAATAGGAGTCAAATCCACTTACAGCCCCCCTATTCTGTCCTCTTCGTTTTACTAATGGTTGCGATAAATAAAAAAGAGGTCACCCCTGCCCCCAGGGCCGCCTCAGTCATAGCTACATCAGAAGCACCCAGCATCTGCCAGATTAAAGCCATTACCAGGCTATAAGCGGCAAAAATAACCACAGCACTGAGCAGATCTCGAGTATAAGCCACTGCGATAGCACAAAGAATCAAAAAAGATAACAATAAAAAATCTAGAATGGAAGTCAATGTTAGCTTCCTTTCTCCTTGGAAGTTTTATCAAGAGCAAAGCTGCCCTTCATCAAAGGAATACCGCTGTTGTAAGCCGCTCTTGCAATTACATGGCCCGCTGTAGGATTAGCTATCCACAAGAGTATGATAATAACGACCAGTTTAAGGCCAATAACAAAATTTCCCTGCAGCGCCAGGCCTAACAACACCAAACCCGCTCCCAGGGTATCACATTTCGTTGTAGCATGAAGTCGGGTGTACACATCGGGAAGACGCAGCAGCCCAATAACACCAACTGCAAAAAAGAATACCCCCGTAAATATTAAGATTGAGGAAATTATGTTTAACAGCACCTCTGCTACCTCCCCAAAATAGTTAGCCCAAAACTCCTTTTTCCATGTACTTGGCAACTCCTACTGTCATCAAAAAAGCTATTAATGCGTATACCAGTGCTACATCTAGAAAAAATTCCTGGCCAAATAAAAACGAAACAAGGGAGATAATAACCATGGTTTTGGAACCTATCACATTAATAGCAGCAACCCTGTCTGCTGCAGACGGGCCAATAGCTGCTCTGATTAGACATAAAAAAGTAAGTACCAGTAAAGATATGGCAGCCACCATATATACTTGAGGCAAAGCTACTCACCCGCTTCCTGGGTATGTTCAAGTTCCGCCAATTCATCAGCTAATTCCCATTTTGCCACACTCTCTGCATTTCTCATCGTCAAGGCATGCACAAAAAAATCATCCCCCTCCACCAGTACGGTCAAAGTACCCGGAGTCAAGGTGATGGAATTAGCCAGGATAACCTTATTTAAATTCTTCTTGAAGGGCCTGGTAAAACTGACCATACCGGGAGAAATTGGCATTTTAGGGTCCAGGACAATAGCAACCACCTGCATGTTAGCAACCACAATAGCACCAAGGAGGTGCACCAGGTAACGAAAATAAAGCATGATAGTGCTAAAATTTAATACGGACCGTTCATCTTCCCGAAAAAAAAGATCGTTGTTAAACCAGGCCACCAAAAAAGCTAACACACCACCCAGAAGCAGCTGCTGCAATTGTATGGAGCTGGTGATAACAATCCAGAAAAGCCAGAAGGAAACAACCATACCCCAAAAAGTACGGTCAAACTTGGCGAGCATTTTTTAGCCTCCATTCCGGCGCGTAAAATGTCCACTTTTGCCGCCCCTTTTTTCCAAAAGCCGAATGGTTTGTATTTCCATTTTACGATCGATAGCTTTACACATGTCATAGACAGTTAAGGCAGCAATACTTACAGCAGTTAAAGCCTCCATCTCAACCCCTGTTTGCCCGGCAACGTTTACCGTTGCCGTTATCTGCAGGGTGCGACCATTCTCAGGAAACACAAAGGAAAAATCCACTCCGGTAATCATGAGGGGATGACACATGGGAATAAGGAAAGGGGTCTGCTTAACACCTTGAATACCTGCAACCTGGGCAACCCCCAGCACATCACCCTTGGCTATGCCGCCTTCTTTAATTTTTCTTACCGTCTCTTCTTCCATGAAAAGCACCGCTTCAGCCGTGGCCTGCCTGGACGTTACATCTTTCGCTGTAACGTCTACCATGCGCCCACGACCCTGGCTGTCAAAATGCGTAAAATCCTTAGCTGTCACCTTGATCACCCTAAATCTCTAAAATTTATGGGTGTTTATATTCTCGCTTAAGCAGCAAAATCCTTCCTAATTTAGTATATTTTCTTTACAAAGGGAAAGAGAATAAAAAAAATCGGCAGAACAAAGCCATAATTGCCTTTTTTTCTGCCGATTAAAACGTGTAGTTCTTATTCTTTTTTAATGATGTACCGGCACTTTCGGAACATCCTTAATAATCTCTCTCTTGCAGGCTGGCACACATTCACCGCAATCATCGCATTTTTCACTATCAATTGTTGCCAACCAATTTTCTACAGTAATGGCCTCTTGCGGGCAAACCTTGGCACACTTACCATCACCAATGCAACCAACCTCACATGCTTCACGGGTAGCCTTACCCCGGTCTTTGGAGCTACAGGGAACATACTTACCGATGCGTTCGGCATCTACAATGCGTATAAGATCCCTGGGGCAGGCCTTAACACAATTGCCGCAACCGTTACAGAGCTCCAGGTCTACGACCGGGAGACCGTTATCTGCCATATGAATAGCATCAAAGGGGCAAGCCCTCACACAGTCACCAAGACCCAGGCAACCGTAGCTGCAGGCTTTGAACCCACCTCCAAAGGTCAAGGCAGCTTTGCATTCCTGCACACCATGGTATTCAAACTTGTCATGAGCTACATCTTTCGTGCCCAGGCAATACACTTCTGCTACTTTTTTTGCATCAACTCCTGTGGGTTCTACGCCTAAAACTTCACAGACATTATCAGTCGTCTCCTTACCCCCGGGAATACAACTATCCACAGAAGCTTCACCTGACACAACTTTTTCGGCGAAACTGATGCAACCGGGAAAACCGCATGCACCGCAGTTGGCATTGGGCAAAAGGTCACAAATAGTCTCCACTCTGGCATCTTCTTCTACCGCAAAACGCCTAGCAGCAAAAGCCAGAAGACTTCCAAAAATTAAACCCAATCCTCCTACAAGAGCCAATGGTTGAATAAGATCCAAATCTTTTCACCTCCCAGTAACATAATACTATTAAATTATATCTTCTACAATCATTATAGCACATACTTACTATAGAGTCATTATCCCACTAAAACCCATAAAAGCCATTGATATAAGACCGGCTGTAATCAGGGTTACTCCTGCACCCTGGAGCATACTGGACATGTTAACCAAATCAAGTCTTTCCCTGATACCGGCCATAATTACCAGGGCAATAGTAAAACCAATCGCCGCGGCAATACCATAAACAATTGTTTGAATAATATTGTGATCGGCCTGGACATTAAGGATGGCAACCCCCAAAATAGCACAGTTGGTGGTAATTAAAGGAAGATATATCCCGAGAGCCCTGAACAGGGTAGGATTGGTTTTTTTCAAAACAATCTCTACCAGCTGCACCAGTGAAGATATCACCAGGATAAATGCAATCGTCCGCAAATAACCCAGATCGAAAGGCACCAAGAGGAAATTATAGATAACCCAGGTAATTATAGCAGCTATGGTCATAACAAAAATCACGGCCATACCCATACCCACTGATGTTTCTATCCTTTTGGTCACCCCCATGTAGGGACAAACCCCGAGGAACTGGTGTAAGAGGATATTGTTTGCCAGGATAGCCACAAATATAATTGCCGCCAGGTTCAGTTCCATTTTTAAACCTCCTTTACTTAATATTTATCGCTGCCTGTTCGTACTATTCGAAGCCTAGGCGCTTGATTATAAGATTGAAAACCAGTAGCAGAATACCCAGAGCAATGAAAGCCCCTGGAGGAGAAGCAAAGAGAGCCATCGGTTCAAATGCTGCTCCTGTAATATCAACACCAAAAGCTGTCCCCATGCCTAAAATCTCCCGGACGATTCCCAGGACAGTAAGAGCAAGAGTAAAGCCAATACCCATGCCTAGCGCATCAACTATAGAACGGCCCACAGTATTCTTACGGGCAAAAGCTTCTGCCCTACCCATGATCATGCAGTTAACAACGATCAGGGGTATAAAGATACCCAGAGCTTCATGCAGTCCGGGTGCAAAGGCATTAAGCACCAGATCAACAATGGTTACAAAAGTTGCAATTATCAGGATAAAAGCCGGTATTCTTACCCTGGGAGGAACCACTCCACGGATCAGCGAAACAACAATATTGGAGCATAAAAGCACGAATAAGGCAGCAATCCCCATCCCGAAACCATTAATGGCCGTCATGGTAACTGCCAGTACCGGACACAGGCCCAGTAACAGCCTAAATACCGGGTTTTCTGCTATAATGCCTTTAGTAAAAACCTGAGATATTGTTGTCATTTTTTCACCTCCACGCATGACATTATTTTGGAGAACTTAATTCAACGCATCATTAACAGCTTCAATAATACCCTCACTGCTCGCGGTCGCATCGGTTACGGTATCAACTTCCAGGCTCTGGGCTTCTATTATTCTGCCGGGCATTTCTGCTTCAGCCTGCTCAAAATAAGACTGGGTATCATTGTGTTCGACAACTACAATGTCCGTAATCTCACCGCCACTTACCGTAACTTCAACGGTAACATCATCGGCAAAACCACTACCTGTACCTGTGTAGGTTCCATCGTCTACGTCAGCAGGATCGATCTCGACAACTTCAACTTCCAAGCCCAGAAACTCCATTCCGATGGTATCCACTACCCGGCGTATAGAACTAACCATACCCCTCATGGTAACAGTAGCGCCGCTAACGGTGTCTACATCTTGATCCAGTGCAATGGGATCGTCAAAACTCAGGCCGATAATATCACTCTGGAAATCTTCTTTTTCGATAATATCCCCGATTCCAGGTGTTTCGGTGTGGCTGTCAATGCGCAGCCCAACAACTTCGCCGTCACTATCTACCGCAAGGTTGTACCTGATAGGCTCATCTCCATAACCGCTGGCGGTAACTTCTCCTACCACACCAATAAAATCTCCGCCTGCGTCAAAGATTTCGTAGTACATCTCGCCATCAATCTCTCTCTCTTCAACGGCGTCCATCTCGGGAAAGAAATCGCCCATAGCCTCCCTAAGATCCTCTATCGACCTTTTCTCGATAATAGGTTGGGTTATGGCGTTAACCACGGAAAGCAGCCCCCCGCAAACAGCACCAATGACAAGCAGGGTTAAGGCCATCTTCAAACTATCACGCATCGTTCTTTTTCACCTCCCCAAACTTCTTCGGAATAGTAAGATTGTCAATAATGGGGGTAAGAGCATTCATCAACAGGATACCAAAGGTAACCCCTTCCGGCATAGTTCCAAACATACGTATTACCATAGTTACTACTCCGCACCCAACTCCAAAAATAATTTTTCCAATGGGAGTCACCGGGGAAGTGACCATATCGGTAGCCATATAAAGTGCGCCCAGGAGAACTCCTCCTGCCAGGACATGGTAAACCCCCATGGTGAAGCCTCCGTCAAGAAGACCCATGATAAAGACAATCCCAATAAAGCCTCCCGGGATGCGCCAGTCGATATGTCCCCGGAAATAGAGCCAGATAGCACCAATGATTAAAGCTAAAGCAGAAGTCTCGCCCAACGAACCGGGAACAGTACCGATAAATAGGTCCAAAAGTGAAGCATCATATGTGGCCAGCGGTGAAGCTGCAGTGACAGCATCGCTCACTGTAGTTCTCGTTACAGAGAGGACAGTCAGGTCAAAGGGGACCGGCTGAATCCACACATCACCCGCCACATGTCCTGCCCAGGAAACTGCCAATACCGCCCGGCCCACCAGGGCAGGGTTAAAAATGTTGTTGCCGACGCCTCCAAAAAGATGTTTACCGATAACAATGGCCACCACTGAACCTACCGCAACCACCCACCAGGGGGGAGATGGCGGAAGAGTCATGGCTAAAAGCAAGCCTGTTACCGCCGCACTTCCATCTCCGAATATGTCCTTTTTCCGTAAAATAATAGCTTCCGTCACCATAGCCACAACCATGGCAATCACCATGGTCACCAGGGCACGGTAACCAAACAGGAATACCGCCATCAGGGCTACCGGAAAAAGAGCTACTAACACATCAACCATGACGCTTTGAATATCTTCCGGAGATCTCAGGTGCGGGGATGAAGAAACTACAAGTTTTCTATCCATTTTTATATCCCTCCTCCATTACTTGCTACTTTTTCCTGCTGGCTGTAATTTCTCCCTTGGCGATCTTGATCCACTGTACCAAAGGTCTTTTGGCCGGGCAGGTATAAGTACAACACCCGCACTCGAAACAATCCATGGCACCATATCTTTCAGCCAAATCCATCTTACCCATTTCCGAAGCTGAACCTATAAAGTTGGCAGGAAGGTTCATGGGACATCCTTCGAGGCATTTACCACACTTTATGCAGGGATCGATAGGCAATTCTTCTACAAACTCTTCGGTAAGTATTAGAACACCGGAAGTGCCCTTGATAGCCGGAACATCAGTTGAAGGTTGTGCCAGGCCCATCATGGGTCCACCCAAGATCAGTTTCCTGGCATCATCGGTCATCCCTCCGCACTGTTCAATGATATCACTGATTAAAGTGCCATTACGTACCATAAGGTTGGCCGGTTGACTAATTCCCGGCCCGGTTATTGTTACAACCCTTTCATAAAGAGGCTTGCCCAACTTAATGGCTTCGGTCATGGCCACAGCAGTCCCCACGTTCTGGTTAACTACATTAACCGCCATGGGAAGGGCACCGGTAGGTACTTCCCTGCCAGTAGTAGCTTTAATAAGCATTTTCTCTGCACCCTGGGGATACTTGGTATGCAGAGCATGCACTTCAATGTCGTACTCACCTTTTCCTTCTGACACGGCTTTCTCCATACTTTGTAAAGCATCAGGCTTATTATCCTCAATTCCGATTATTCCTTTTTTTGCACCCAATGCCTTCATAAAAGCCATCAAACCATACACTATGTCATCAGCATACTCTAACATGAGACGATGGTCCGCCGTGAGAAAAGGTTCACATTCTGCTCCATTAATAATCACCGTATCGATGCTTGTCTCGGGAGGAGGAGCAAGCTTCACATGCGTCGGGAAAGTGGCACCTCCCAGGCCAACCAACCCGGCCTCCTTGGCTATGGTTTTCAGTTCATCTACCGTCAACTGCTCCAGCGGTTTGGTAGGCTCCATGCCTTCGAAGGGAGTATCCTGACCGTCGCTTTCAATAAAAACAGCTTCTACAGGGTTGCCCAACGGGTGATTATAAGGCTCAATTTTGGTAACCTTGCCTGAAACGCTGGCAAAGACAGGAGCGGAGACAAAACCCTTGGGCTCACCTATCTTCTGACCCAACTTTACCTCGTCTCCCACCTCTACGACCGGCTCACAAGGTGCACCTATATTCTGATGCAAAGGAATAATAACTTGTGAAGGCGGTCTGGCAGAAGTAATAGGGATCCCGGCTGTATATTCTTTAGAATAGCTGGGATGTATACCTCCTACAAAAGTCCTTTCACTCATGCACTGATTCACCCCTTTTCTAATGTTTTGAATACTCAAAATACCGCCCATGACCAACTCCTTAGTATTTTCGGGATTTCCTTTTAAATTCCTCCTGTTATCCCTTTGTTACTAAAACTTTTTTGTACAGTGCTCAAAACTCATGCTTCTTTATCAAAAAAAAAGAGGACATTTATTCCTATGTCCATCTTTTTTATGGCAAACGATTTATTTGCATGCCGGAGTCAAAATACATAATAAATACATAATCAAGTCTTGCTTTTTTAGAAAGGTTCCAGCGAAAGCCCGCCGAAAAGACCACCTAGTAATCCTTTACGGTAAGAGATTGAATACTCTTTTTGTGGAAAATCTTTCTGAATATAGATTTTAAAACCCTTTTGTTCATATTCTTTATAATTATCTTTGTCTTCCGGTTTACCTGCTTTCACGGCAGGCTTTAAAGAAAAGCCTGCTCAACCCCCGCCGCTTTTAATCATTTTTACCGTAACGGAATCCACTTCTTTCTGCTGCAAAAAATCCCTTGCTGAGTCCGTTAAGTCTATCATTGTAATGCACCTCCATCTCCCTATATTCTAAAGCAAGTTATAGGAAATTGTCAATATTAATATTACTAAATAATATATTGTTTTAAAAGTCGATAATGAAACAATAATTATTCTTCTTTTCCTCTTCCTTTTCTAAGCATTAAGTTAAGTGAAAGTATATTTGCTAAAATAATGATGGAAATGGAAACTTTTTTTTTTATTCTTTCAGTGTTATAATTTGAAAGAAGCTTGCCTGAAGCTGTTTTCAAGTAAAGAAAGGGTGCCTATTATGTCCAGGGGATGTAATTCTTGTTTTTTGTTTATTTTTTCCCTGCTGTTTTCCCTGTTTGTTACCTCTTACTTATACCAAACATCTTACGGTGCGCAAACATCTGTCAGCCCGGATCTTTACAGGGCTTTGGAAGATGAATCATTTGTAGCGGTACTCGTCTTTTTAGATGACCCTGCGTATAGGGAGAATACATCTTTTTCTTCCTTAGAGGAGAAAGAAAAAAACGATCCTTCCATCTTTGTTAAAACACTGCAGGAAAAGGCAGAATATGCCACGGAAGTAATCTCTCCCCACCTGGAAACTGAAATAGAAGATGGTAATATAATGGACTACCAGCCTTTCTGGATTGTCAACGCTTTTTCTGCCAGCATAAATAAAGAGGCGCTGGAGCTTCTTTCTGATCTGCCATATATTTCGAGCATCAAGCCAGATCGACAGCATTTTCGCCCCGAAGTATCCGGAGCGCCCTTCCTGGAAAATGAAAAACAGCTTGCTGCGGCAGAAGACCATTTGTCATACAGCGAACGAAAACCATGGAACCTGGCACTAATCAATGTTCCCCGTGCCTGGCAAGAAGAATTTTTCGGCGATGATATTGTGGTGGCCATCATGGATACCGGTGTAGATCCCGAGCACCCTCAACTGAGAGATAGCTACAGGGGGAACCTGCCGGGACACAGCCACGAGACAAGCTGGTATGACGCCGCCGGGAATCTCGGGAACGAAAACAAAGGGCCCCACGATCTACACGGCCACGGGACTCATATGGCTGGCATTATTATGGGCGGAAATCCAGAAAACCCACTAGGAATTGCCCCCGCTGCCAAGTGGATAGCGGTAAATATCTTTAGCAACGGATACACCTGGGATTCGCATGTTATAAAAGCTTACCAGTGGTTACTGGCACCGGGAGGAAACCCCGGTCATGCTCCCGATATTATTAACTGTTCCTGGGCTTCAAGACCCGAGTATGGCTCCGATTATCTGCAGTGGGAAATACTACATAAGTTAGAAAAAGCCGGCGTGTTTGTGGTCTTTGCCGCTGGCAACAATGCTCAGGAAGGGCCGGGAAGTCCAGCCAGCTACCCGCATGCTTTCTCTGTGGGAGCCTTAAACGAAAATTTCCGGATTGCCAATTTTAGTAGTAGAGGTCCTGTTGA
>SLJK01000003.1 GCA_007135125.1 Syntrophomonadaceae bacterium
ACATGCTGATTTGTAAGATTAAATTCCATGGTTTGCTAATGAGTAGGTGGAATTTACTTATGCAATTAAAGTAGACCTGTAATACCCCATATCATGTAGGTGATCTTGGTGGCAGGTGTGTTAATTATAATATATAATAATATCTAATGAAATAGCAATTATGATTATTTAAGAGGTGGCAGCTATGGAAGGTCAACAGTATGCCCAGGTAATTTTGGATATGGTAAATGATGGGATAGACAGACCTTTTCAATACTACGTTCCTTTACCATTTCGCCAGCAGCTAAAACTAGGTGTACAGGTACTTGTGCCTTTTCGTTCCCGAAAGGTAACAGCTTATATAGTTGGCTTGGGGGATAAGCCGGTAGTGGACAATCCAAAGGAGATCATGGGGATTAATAACCAATCTCCACTAATGCAACCAGAATTTGTCGAACTTAGTTACTGGCTTTCCAGGAGATTTTTCAGCCGTTGGATCGAGGCAATTCGTCTCTGCCTTCCACCCCATGGAGAAAAGCTAAAGACAAAGTGTGAGGAGATAGTTTTATCAACTCTGGATAAAGATCTATTACTTCATGAAAGCGAAAAGATGAAACGAAAAGCCGCCCGGCAGTCAAGCATTTTGGAACAAATAGCTCTTTCAGGAAAACAAGGCGTTCCGTGGGTTGAGCTGCAAGCTGTAACAGGTGCAAAAAAAAACAGCCTTCGCTCTTTAGTGGAAAAACGACTGGTACAAGTTAAAATGGTTTCTCCCGCGACCTCTTACCGTTCCTGGCAGGAGGAAGAAAAAGGCGAGGAATTGAACCTCTCCGCACAGCAGGAATGGGCATTTCAAGCTATTAATAAAGGTTTTGCCAGGAAGGAAAAAGACTTTTTACTGTTTGGGGTTACTGGTAGCGGCAAAACCGAGGTTTATCTGCGTTTGGCAGAGGAGGCGCTTTTAAGAGGACGCACAGTATTGATATTGGTGCCGGAGATTGCTCTCACGCCTCAGATGATAAGCCAGTTTCGGGGGCGATTTTGGAAGGAATTTGTTCTCTTACACAGCAGTCTTTCTTCGCGAGAAAGAAACAATGGGTGGTGGAGAGTTAAAGAGGGTGACGCCAGAGTAGTGCTGGGAGCACGCTCAGCCGTATTTGCCCCCCTGGAGAACATCGGCTTGATTGTTATGGATGAAGAACATGAGAATACCTTTAAGCAGAGTGAATCACCCAGATACCTTACCAGGGACGTGGCCAGGTGGAGAGCCAGGTATCATAATGCATTGCTTGTAATGGGTAGTGCAACCCCTTCGCTGGAAACATATAAAGAAGTACAGGAAAATAAAGTAGAATTAATAGAATTATCGGAAAGAATAAGTAAGCGCCCCCTTCCTTCTATCCAGGTAGTAGATATGCGCCGGGAGTTTCATAATAAAAATATAAGCATTTTTAGCAGAGCCATGATTAAAGCGATGGAAGAAAGTCTTTCCAGAAATGAACAATTGATTCTTTTTCTTAATAGAAGAGGATTCGCGGGGTTTCAACTTTGCAGGGTATGCGGCTTGGTTATGAAATGTCCTTATTGCGATATTTCCCTAACTTACCATGCTTTCCCCGAGCATCTTCAGTGTCACCACTGTGGCTTTAAAAGGCCGCCTCCTCAGGCCTGTCCGAAGTGTAATAGCAAATACTTAAGAAATTTTGGACTGGGTACTCAGAAAGTGGAGAATGAAGTAAGAAATATCTTTCCCCGGGAAAATTTAATAAGGATGGATAGCGATACGACCACTGAAAAGGGTATACACACCAAAATGTGGAAAGATTTTCAGGAAAACAAGGCTTCTATTTTGATAGGGACCCAGATGATTGCCAAAGGACTTGATTTTCCAGGAGTTACCATGGTAGGAGTGATTTCAGCAGATATTTCGCTGCATCTTCCTGATTTTCGGGCAGGCGAACGTACTTTTCAATTATTAACACAGGTTGCTGGACGTACAGGGCGGGGTGATAAAAAAGGGAAGGTTATTATCCAGACTTATACTCCCTGGCATTACAGTATTAAGGCGGCGTCTGAACAGAGCTATGATAGTTTCATTCAGGAAGAAATTAAAAGACGATATGAACTACTTTATCCTCCCTTTGCCCAGTTAATCCTTCTGGAGTGCAGTTCAACCAGGGAGAGAGAAGCGGAAGAGGTATCAGAAAAGCTCAAAAATACTATGGAGCCATTTTTTTGTTCCGGTGAAAAAAATACTAAAATAGAATTGCTGGGTCCTTTTCCAGCACCGCTACCCAAGATACGAAGATATTTTAGACAACAGTTATTATTAAAGGGTCCTAATTTGGAAAAGTATGCCCATGTACTGAGAGAAATGGTTTGGAGTTTTAGAAGTCAACAAGGCGAGCATGTCAGAGTTAAGGTGGATTTTGATCCTTTTATGATGTTATAATATAAACTAGGGAGGGAATGAAAATGGCCCTAAGGATTATCCGTAAGGAACGGGATCCAGCCTTACGAAAAAGAGCTGTAGAAGTAAACAATTTTTCTCCTCGTTTGCTGCAACTGCTGGATGATATGGTGGATACTATGCTGCAGGCTGACGGAGTCGGCCTCGCTGCGCCCCAGGTGGGGATCTCCAAGAGAATAATTGTGTATCGTGACGGTGATGTGGTAAGGGAGATTATCAATCCTGTAATCATTAAGAAGCAGGGCGAAGCAGTTGAAGTAGAAGGGTGTCTCAGCCTGCCAGGAGTTCTTGGCGAGGTCCCCCGCTGTGAGTATGTAGAAGTAAAAGGTGTAGACAGGAGACAGGAACCCTTGTATATAAAGGCCGAGGATATGTTGGCCAGAATTTTGCAGCACGAACTTGACCATTTAGATGGTGTGCTTTTTACGGAGAAAGCTATCAAGGTATTTTCTTATCAGGAAATTGAAAAGCTTGGTGAAGAGTGCTAAGCTGCCTCTCGAACCAGGTTGGGAGGTGATTTTTTGCCGCACTTAAATGTAATTTTCACGGGTACTTCAGCTTTTGCGGTGCCCTCCTTGCAAAGACTGGCGAAGGGGGAATATGTTCCTCAAGCTGTGATTACCAGGCCTGATCGTTTAGCTGGCAGGGGTGCAAAATTGTCTGTTACACCGGTAAAGGAAGAAGCATTAAGATTGGGGCTTGAGGTTTTGCAGCCTGCTGATGCAGCTGAACTGTTAACTATATTAGAAAAAAGAAAGACTGATGTTTTAGTAAACGTAGCCTATGGGATGATCTTGCCTTCTAAGGTGTTGCAGATGCCCTCCAGGGGTTGTATTAATCTTCATCCCTCATTACTTCCCGCCTACAGAGGTGCAGCGCCCATTCAAAGGGCTTTGATGGCTGGAGAGAAGGTGACCGGTGTGACAGTTCTTTTTATGTCTCCCAAGCTTGATGCTGGCAATATTATTGTACAGCATAAGGTTCTTATAGAGGATGATGAAAACTATGGCTCCCTTCATGATCGTCTGGCTTTAGAAGGTGCTATTTGCCTGGAGGATGCCCTGGATATGCTGGTTCAAGGGAATATTTCCAGCTTGCCGCAGGAGGAAGGAAAAGCAAGTTACGCTCCTCCACTTTCTAAAGAGGACGAGCTCATTGACTGGGACAAAAGTGCCACGGAGATCTACAATAAAGTTCGGGCACTCGTGCCTTCGCCGGGGGCTTATACAATTTTTAAGGAAAAACGCCTCAAAATCTTAGAAGTTATACCAGTTTTGGAGTGCCCAAAGAAGACAGATTTCGAAACACTTTCTTATACAGATTATCTTCCAGGGACAATATTTTATGTTGGAAAGGATTGTTTTCATGTCCGTGCTGGCGAAGGTTTTTTGAGAGTTTTGGAGCTGCAACCACAGGGGAAGCGCAGGATGAAGGTGGAAGATTTTTTACGGGGCAATCCTTTTAAAGAAGGTGAAAAGCTTGGTTAGGGTTTCTGAGGAAAAGGAAAAAATTAAGAAGAGAGTATTTCTGGGGTTACTGCTGCTGGTTTTTACCTCCTTGTTGGCGGTCACTGCATATTTTTTCCTTTTTTTGAGCGCCCCAGAAACCTATTTTTCCAGAGGGGGAGCCCTGCTACTAACAGTCTTGCTGTTAATAATGCTATTTCTTTTTATCCTGGGGTTTTTTTCCATGGTTTTTACACTTATGCAGAACCGCAGTTTCCCGGGACTCAACTGGTTCATGGATAAGGTCATTCCCCTTCTCTTCCCACTGGTACTATCTATTGGACGTTTTTTACATATTGCGCAGGACAAAATTCAAAACTCTTTCATCGAGGTAAATAATCAGTTGGTACGAACACGTTCTAAACACCTTAAAAGAGACAGAATTTTGTTGTTGCTTCCCCATTGCCTTCAGAAGGATTCTTGTTCTTACAAGATCACTCATAGTAGTAGTAACTGCCATCGTTGCGGGGAATGTCAGGTGGCCGAGATTTTAGAGCTGGCTTTTTCATTGGGAATTAATGTCGAAGTGGTTACCGGGGGCACCCTGGCCAGGCGTGCTGTGCAAAAATACCATCCCCAAGCTGTAGTAGCTGTTGCCTGTGAAAGAGATTTATCAAGTGGCATTTTGGATAGCTATCCCCTTCCGGTACTAGGAGTTGTCAATGAGAGGCCTAACGGTCCTTGTTATAATACAATGGTAGACATGGAAAGCCTGCGGGAAACACTGAGTATATTTACCGAAAAGCTTGATAAAACGTCAACTGCTTCTTGAACCTGAAATGCATATTATATACAAAAGGAGGTTAAATGCACTTGTTCTGGTTTTTTGATTCCGGGTTTATTGTTTTTGTAATACCAGCTATGATTTTCGCTTTTTATGCTCAGCGGAAAGTTAAAACTGCTTATGCAAAGTTTTCCAAGATCTATGCCAACAGGAGATTGAACGGGGGGCAGGTTGCACGTCAGCTTTTAGATGATGCGGGCTTAGAGAATGTCGAGGTTGTGCAGACGGAAGGGCAGCTGACAGATCATTATGATCCTCGCCAAAAGGTTGTAAGGCTTTCACCAAATGTGTATGGCAGCAGTTCACTGGCTGCACTCGGCGTAGCAGCCCACGAAGTTGGTCATGCCATCCAACATGACAAAGATTATCTACCTCTGACTATACGTAATTCCTTTGTCCCTCTAGCTGGTTTTGGCTCACAGGCTGCCTTCCCCCTATTTTTTATCGGGTTTCTATTTCAACAGGGTATTTTGATGGATGTAGGCATTGCCGTATTTCTTTTTGCCTTATTTTTTCATGCTATAACTTTACCAGTTGAACTTAACGCCAGTAAGAAGGCTTTGGCGGTATTGGAAAATGGACAATACCTTCACGGAGAAGAACTAAATGGTGCCAGGAAGGTATTGCAAGCGGCAGCACTAACTTACCTGGCAGCTATGGCAGTAGCACTGGCCCAACTGTTAAGGCTACTTATACTGAGGGGAAGAGATTAGAAAATGCAGGCCTTACTGCCTGACAAAATTTATGTGTTGTCAGGCAGTAATATTAATTTAATGTTTTTAGGAGTTGAGTTCATGACTTCTTGGCAAGAAAACGAAGCCTCTGAAAAAGAGGTCCGTACTGCCAGAGAAATGGCCTTTGATATATTAAAGGAAGCAGAGGAAAAAAATTTTTACTTAAATCTGCTTCTGAATAAAAAGCTTTCTGCTTATAAGTTATCTCAACCTGAAAGGAATTTTTTAACAGAGCTTACATACGGGGTTGTTCAGCGCTTGAACACCTTGGATTGGGTTCTTTCCCTCTACTTAAAGTATCCCCTTAAAAAGCTGACTCCATCGATAAGGATTGTTTTAAGGATTGGGGTATACCAGCTTCTGTACCTGGATCGAGTACCTGCGTCAGCTGCTGTCAATGAAGCGGTAAAAATGGCACATCGTTACGGACATAGAGGTGTGGCCGGTTTGGTAAATGCTGTTCTTAGAAAGGTGAACGTTGAACGTGATAATCTTCCTTGGCCGGAACGTTCAAAAAAGGATCAATTTCTATCTCTTTATTATTCGTACCCGCTGTGGATGATTAGGCGTTGGATGGCTAATATGGGTGAGGAAGAAGTAGAAGCTTTTTGCAGAACTGGCAACACAGTGCCTCCTTTGACCGTACGTACAAATACTATGATTTTGGGCAGGGAAGAACTCAAAAATATTTTGGATGATGAGGGGGTAGAAACCACAAATTGTATTTATGCGGAAGAAGGGTTGCATTTAAAGCTTTCCAGGAGATTGTCTGAGCTGCCTAGTTTTCAGAAAGGTTATTTTCACATACAAGGAGAGTCGTCTATGCTGGTTTCGCACCTATTAAATCCTCAGCCTGGCGAAAAAATACTGGACTTATGCAGTGCTCCTGGAGGAAAAACTACGCACCTGGCTACTATTATGGCTAACCAGGGCAATATTCTGGCTGGAGATATCTATTCTCAGCGTCTCAAACTGGTGGACGAAGCAGCAAGGCGACAGGGCTTACGCATTATTCAAACGGAAAAAATTGATGGCAGAAGCGTACCTCCCTCAATGCACGATAGTTTTCATCGTGTGTTATTAGATGCTCCCTGTTCAGGCCTTGGGGTTATCAGAAGAAAAGCAGATTTGAAGTGGCGTAGGCAGCCAGATGATATCAATTCTTTGGCTGCTCTTCAGCTAGAGCTGTTAAAGGGGGCTTTTAAAGCTTTATGCCCGGGCGGCGTTCTTATTTACAGTGCCTGCACTCTTGAACCAGAAGAAACTAGAGAAGTAGTGGAGTCTTTTCTACGGTTGGAGGAATCAGCGCAGCGTTCAGTGTTGTCAACACTTTTGCCTACCGGGCTCAAAGAAGAGGAAAGAGAAGAGGGTATGGTTAACTTGCTTCCTCACCGTCACGACCTGGACGGTTTTTTTATTGCCAGAATTCGAAAAAAACTATAAAGGGGTGCGGTATTCATTTTTTCAAGTCAATTGCTTTTAAGGTTTGTTTTTGCTATACTAATTTCAGTTAAGTGAAAAGATGATGGAGGAATTAATGCTAAACTTTTCTTTCCGTTCGCACCGTGGCTGTAAACGAGAAAAAAACGAGGATCGTTTTTTTGTTCCTCCTGAAAATGGTCCTTCTCTTTTTGCTGTTGCAGATGGTATGGGTGGGCATACTGCTGGTGAAGTAGCAAGTTCTATATCCATTACTACTGTTCAAGAAAAGTTTGCTAATTCTTTTCAAAACATGACCCAGTTTGAAACACCGCTTATTACAGAACTATTAGAGAAGACAGTGCTTCAAGCTAATGAAAATATTATAATGGCACAGGAGCGTGATTCCCTTTTACAGGGCATGGGTACTACATTGACTGTGCTTTTTTTGTTAGAACGGGAACTTTTGGTTGCCCATGTTGGTGACAGTCAGGCACATATTTTTAGTCAAAACTCCCACATTCAGGTTACAGAAGATCATTCCCTGGCCATGGAGCTTTTGCGAAACGGTCAGATAAGCCCGGAAGAACTTCATAAACATCCTCAAAGGAATTATCTTACCAGGGCACTGGGGACAACTTCAGAGCTATCCGTTGACACTTTTAGTGTGGTTCTTCAGGACGGGGACTATATATTGCTCTGTACAGATGGCCTCACTTCTATGTTGAGGCCATCTGCAATACAACAAATCATTAACCGCAGTATATCTCTGGAAGAGATATCTGATGAGTTAATACAAACAGCTAACAGTGTAGGCGGGGATGATAATATTACCTTTATTTTAATTAAATATACCGGTAATTCTGATTCCTAGAACAAGGTGGCAATTTTAAAATGGATGTATTAGGCAGGACCCTGGATAATCGCTACGAAGTAATGGAAAAAATTGGAGAGGGCGGGATGTCCAGGGTTTATAAAGGATTGGATAAAAAGTTAAATCGGATTGTGGCAGTAAAGGTTCTTTATGAGCAATTTGCTGGCGATCCTGAATTTCTAAGGCGTTTTAAAATGGAGGCAAAGGCAGCGGCGAAGCTTCTACATCCGTCCATTGTTAACGTTTATGATGAGGGCGAGAGCCAGGGTATTCATTATATTATTATGGAGTATGTGGAAGGTTTTACTATCAAGGAGATTATTCAGCGTCAAGGGAGGTTGCGTCCCCAAGATGCCGCTCAATTAGTGCTGCAAGTATGTGATGCGTTAGTTCATGCCCATGCCCATAAAGTTATTCATCGTGATATAAAACCGCAGAATATTATTATTACGTCAGACGGCAGAGCGAAAGTAACAGATTTTGGCATTGCCAGGGCGGCTGCTAATGCTACCATAACTCATGGACGCTCTCTTATGGGGTCAGTCTACTATTCCTCCCCCGAACAGGCCAGGGGTAATTTTGCAAGCGAGCAATCGGATATTTATTCACTGGGCGTGGTGCTCTATGAGATGGTGACAGGAACGCTTCCTTTCTCTGGAGAAAGCCCTGTCTCTGTTGCTTTAAAGCATTTACAGGAGGATCTGGTGCCTCCCCGGGAGCTTGTTCCAGATATTCCCAGGGAGATGGAAATGATTATTTTTAGATCTATGCATAAGGATCCCCATTTGCGTTATGCCAGTGCGGTGGAATTAAGAAATGATTTGGATGAATGGCTCTCAGGCCTGGAAAAAGATAATTTGGGAAGCAGCTCACTTTTGAAGCGTTTGCATTCTTATGGACTGCAAAGTGTACGTCAGGATAACGACGGGTATAGAAGCTATTCTCAAAATGAATATTTTCAGAATGAAGAGTCAGAGGATGATGAGGAAGCGATGAGCGATAGCAATTTGCCCTGGAAGAAAGTTATTATTTATGGTGTTGTCCTGGGCATTGTCGTTTTGTTACTTTTTAACGGATACCAATTTTTGCGAAGCTCGTTTATTGTCCCGGAAGTTGAAGTTCCTGATCTTGTTGGAATGAGCCTTAATGATGTTGAACAAGAGCTTGCCTCCCTGGAGCTCGGATATATTATTATAGATGAACTTCACAGTGATACTGTTCCGGAAGGTTATGTCATTTCTCAAGATCCTCCTGCCAGGCGAAGCGTTAAACAGGACAGGGTGATTGACTTAGTATTAAGCAAAGGGGTCGATGAGATAGAGGTGCCGGATTTAGTAGGAAGGTCAGAATTGGAATCCAGGATAATTTTAAATGATGCAGATTTTGAAGTTGATATTACTCACGAATATAGTGAAAATGTTGAAAGTGGGTATGTTATCAGGCAGGATCCCAGCAAGGATTTTCGTCTGGCCAAAGGAGATACAGTACGGTTGGTAATAAGCGAAGGGAAAAGACCTTTTTCGCTGCGGGATTTTAAAGGGTGGTCACTTGAAGATGCGAAGGAATGGATGGATCTTAACGGGTTAGTTTTAGGTGATGTTAGGGAAGAGTATTCTGATGAATATGATGAGGGGCAGGTTTTATCCCAGTATCCTGCAGCAGGTGAAGAAGTTCGTTCCGGCAATTCAGTTGATTTTGTGTTGAGCAAAGGTGCGGAGCCAGAGACTTATGAATCTTATGAATACAGAATTCAACCCGAAGTTCCTGAAGGAAATATTATTATGGTTTATATTGAAGACGTAGAAGGTAAAAGAACAATCTTTGAAGGTGAGTACCAGGGAGAAGTTATAAGTGCAGAGGGTATAGGAGAAGGTCAGATTGTGCTTATGGAATTGAGAGATGATGAATATTATACCATCGATGTGCTGGAGTTTCCGTGAATATAATCCAGTTTTCCCGGAAAGGAGAATTTTACTGGAAGGGCGACTTATAAAAGCAAAGGGTGGCTTTTATGACGTGCAAGACTTCTACGGCGAGTTAATACGCTGCCGTGTCAGAGGAAGACTAAGCGAAGAAGGGAAAAAGCTTCTGGTCGGCGATAGGGTTAGCTTTATTTTGACCGATCATGGTGAAGGAGTTATAGAAGATCTTTTTCCCAGAAAAAACTCTCTTTACAGACCTCCAGTGGCCAATGTTGAACAGGCAGTGGCTATTATGTCTATTAGAGAACCTGTACTGGATTTTATTCTCCTGGACCGTGTTATTATTTCTGCTGAAGCTGCAGGTTTAAGTGTTGTGATTTGCTTTAACAAGCTGGATCTGTCCGGAGATGAAGAATTAGAAGAGGTTGAGCAGGCGGCTGAAGTTTATAATAAATGCGGCTATAGCGTGATTTTTACCTGTGCAGTGGCAAATCGGGGCTTAGAGGAGCTGAAGGAATTTTTAAAGGGCAAGGTTAATGTGTTGACCGGCCCATCAGGGGTAGGGAAATCAACCCTTATAAACAAACTAAAGCCGGGAATGGATCTTAAGACTGCTCCCATCAGTAAAAAAAGTGGAAAAGGGCGTCATACAACTCGATCGGTAAAACTTCTTCCCCTTGCTAAAGACACCTATGTGATTGATACACCTGGTTTTCAAAAGTTGGACTTACAAGGTATTTCTTCCCGAGAATTACCTCTTTTTTTCCCTGAAATCGCGTTTCATGGTTCAGGCTGTTATTTTAGCAGTTGTTTGCACTTATCAGAACCAGAATGTCAGGTGAAAAGTGCTGTAGAAATAGGAGATATAGCTTCATGGCGATATCACCATTACAAGGTTATGTTAGGGGAGATTCAGCAGAAGGAGCAAAGTTATTAACTTTTATATTATCCTTATAGTATTCAATACCCCCAAGAACAGGAGGTTTCTCAAATGGTAAAGGTTGCTCCATCTATTCTCTCTGCCGATTTTTCTCGATTGTTGGAAGAAGTAGAACGTATGGAAAAAGCAGGAGCTGACTGGCTTCATATTGATATTATGGATGGAAATTTTGTTCCAAATATTACCATAGGGCCGATGGTAGTAGACGCGCTGAAAGGTAAAACAAATCTCTTTTTAGATGTTCACCTTATGGTGCAGCATCCGGAGGATTTTTTAGAAGATTTTTCTCGTGCCGGAGCGCAATTGCTAACGGTTCACCTGGAAACATGTGTGCATTTACATAGGGTGATTCAAAAAATCAATGAACTGGGGTGTAGTGCCGGGGTAGCTCTTAATCCTGCTACTCCTTTAAATGGACTTGATTATATTATGGAAGATATTCAGTTGGTGCTTTTTATGAGTGTCAACCCTGGTTTTGGAGGACAGAAGTTCATTCCTTTTACTCTGGAGAAAATAAGAAAGTTGGCAGAGGAAAAAGAAAAGAGAGGATGGGAATTTGAGATACAGGTTGATGGGGGAATTAATGAGGAAACGGCCCCTTCAGTAGTATGTGCAGGAGCAGACATCCTGGTCGCAGGTTCTTACCTTTTCAATGCTTTGGAGCCCAAAAAATCTATAGAAGGACTGAAAAGGCTTTCTTCCGGGAAAGAATAAATATTTGAATAAAATTTTACTTGTGTTATAATTTGTACAATATTGGGCATTTTATGAGGTGAACTAGAGTGGAATCAGACGAGCGATATATGTGGTTAGCTCTCGATCTTGCCAGGCAGGGCTGGGGCAAGACAAACCCCAACCCCGCTGTCGGAGCAGTTATTGTAAAAGATGGTGAGGTAGTAGGTACTGGCTTTCATGAGGCTGCAGGCAAAGAACATGCTGAGATAACCGCGTTGCAGAACGCGGGTGACAAAGCTCAGGGAGCTACATTGTATATTAATCTGGAACCTTGTTGCCATTATGGGCGAACACCTCCATGCGTAGATGCGCTGATATCAGCAGGTATTCGAAGGGCTGTTGTGGGAAGCATCGACCCAAATCCGTTGGTTTCGGGAAAAAGCTTGAAAAAGCTTGAAGCAGCTGGAATAAGTGTAAAAACGGGTGTGCTGGAGGAGAAAGCCCAGCGTTTAAACGAGGCTTTTTTCAAATATATTGCTTCGGGAAAACCCTTTGTAGCGCTAAAAATGGCCATGACCCTGGACGGAAAAATTGCTACTCGGGGAGGAAAATCCCAGTGGATAAGTGGAGAAAGGTCGAGGAATTTTGTTCACCACCTGCGTTCCATGTCTGATGGGGTAATGGTAGGGATTAACACTGTTTTGCAGGATGACCCACAGTTGACTGTTCGCTTGGAAGAAGAGACAAAAAGACATCCTGTCCGTATCATAGTTGACAGCAGGGGGCGGATCCCTATGGAATCGAAAGTGGTTCTATCGGCAAAGGAAACAAAGACTATTCTTGCAACCACAGATCTTGCGCCGCCGGAAAAGTTGGAGAAATTAAGCTCTGCAGGGGTTGAAGTATTACTACTGCCTTTAAAAAATAATAGAGTTGATCTTGGTTCTTTGATATCCGCCCTTGGTAAGAAAGAAATTTGTGTCCTCCTAGTAGAGGGCGGTGGAACTTTAAACTATGCACTGCTTGAAGAAGGCTTGCTTGACAAATTATATATTTTTATTGCTCCGCTACTTTTTGGCGGGAAAGATGCTCTTACCCCTGTAGAAGGGGAGGGGATAGATAGCGTGGAAAATGCATGGGCTGTGCACGACATAGAGTTAAAACAGCTGGAAAACGACCTTTTAATCATCGGCTATCCGATGAGGGGGGAAGAAATTGTTTACGGGGATAATAGAAGAGCTTGGCGAAATAATACAAAAGCGATCTAGCAGCGGGGGCGTAAGGCTATTAATAAAAGGGAAGAAAGTAATGGAGCAATTGCAGGAAGGTGACAGCATTGCCGTAAATGGTGTATGTCTTACAGTTAATGACCTTTCAGGCGAAAAGTTCGCCGCCGATGTTATGCCGGAAACCTTTCGCAAAACAAATTTGGAGGAGCTTCAGGCCGGGAGCCTGGTAAACCTGGAAAGAGCCCTTGCAGTAGGAGCACGTCTGGGTGGGCATTTTGTTAGTGGCCATATAGATGCCACAGGCAAAATATTAAATGAAAAAACCGAGGGGAATGCTCTGCTTAAAGAGCTTGAAGCACCAAGGGATGTTTTGCGCTATGTTGTTGAAAAGGGTTCAATAGCTATTGACGGGATTAGCTTGACGGTTTTCAACGTAAAAGACCATAGTTTTAGTGTATCTCTTATACCCCATACCGCTCGCTATGCAACCTTGGGGTTTAAAAAACCGGGACAAAAAGTTAATCTGGAAGTTGATATGCTTGTGAAATATGTGGAGAAGCTGCTGCAATCCTTTGCACAGGACGTGCCCATATTTTCCTTAGACGATAAAAAGCAAACTAGCGGAGCAGAAAAAGGGGAGCTAACACTTTCTTTTTTAAGAGAAAAGGGATTTATATAAAGTAGCAAAGGGATAAAGGGGATGATTTGACTTGGAGGGACAATTTAATTCCATTGAAGAGGCTTTGGAGGATTTTGAGAAAGGAAAAATGATCGTAGTGGTAGATGATGAAGACCGTGAAAATGAAGGGGACCTTGTCATGGCGGCGGAGATGGTTACCCCCGAAACAGTAAATTTTATGATCCGTTACGGCAGAGGACTTGTCTGTGTGCCCCTTATAAGTGAACGAATCCAAGAGCTGAATTTGCCTTTAATGGTCACTCATAATACTGATAGCCATGAAACGGCTTTTACCGTTTCAGTAGATGCCGAAGGAACTACGACGGGTATATCTGCGTTCGAAAGGGCGATGACCATAAAAAAACTGATCGATCTCGAGGCCGGACCTTCAGATTTTACAAAACCCGGGCATATTTTTCCTTTAAAAGCCCGGGAAGGGGGAGTATTGCGCCGAGCTGGCCATACAGAAGCAGCTGTTGATCTGGCTAAGCTTTCCGGTTTTTACCCTGCAGGTGTTATTTGCGAGATATTAAACGAAGATGGTACCATGGCCAGGGTTCCGCAATTGCAAGATTTTGTTAAAGAACACGGACTTAAGATTATTACTATTGCAGATCTTATACAATATCGTACCAGAAAAGAGAAACTGGTATGGAGAGAAGTGGAAACACTTCTTCCGACCCAATTTGGAGATTTTAAATTGATTGCCTATGCAAATTCCCTGGATGATAAAACCCATCTTGCTCTTGTTAAAGGTGAAATAGATAAGGAAAAACCGGTGCTGGTGCGTGTGCATTCTGAATGTATGACCGGCGATGTCCTTGGATCTCTACGTTGTGATTGTGGGAAACAGTTGGCGCAAGCCATGGAAATGATTGAGGCGGAGGGCAGCGGTGTGCTGGTTTATATGCGCCAGGAAGGGCGTGGCATTGGATTGTTGAACAAGATAAAAGCCTACCACCTGCAGGATTGTGGGCGAGATACCGTTGAAGCCAACGAGGAGTTGGGTTTCCCTGCCGATCTTCGTGATTACGGGCTGGGTGCTCAAATTTTGGTTGATATTGGCGTGGGAAAGATGCGCCTTCTTACCAATAACCCCCGTAAGATCAAGGGAGTTGATGGTTACGGTTTAACAGTTGTGGAGCGTGTACCGCTTGAATTTTCACCATGCACATACAACAGCCATTACCTAAAGGCCAAGAAGGAGAAGCTAGGTCATCTTCTGGACTACCGTAGTGCCGGGAATTCAGATAATTAAAAAGGGCGGTGGTAATAATGGCAAAGCATATTGAGGGGCATCTAAATGCCAAGGGGTTTCGTTTTGGGTTGGTCATAAGTCGTTTTAATGAATTTATTTCCGGTAAGCTTCTTTCAGGGGCTCTTGATGCTTTAAAGAGGCATGAAGCAAAAGATGAAGACATGGAAATTTTTTGGGTTCCCGGCTCTTTTGAAATTCCGCTGATAGCAAAAAAACTGGCTAAAAGTGAGCGCTTTGATGCAGTTATATGTCTGGGTGCGGTAATTAGGGGTAATACGCCCCATTTTGAGTATGTGGCTTCCGAAGTAGCAAAGGGTATTGCTCTGGTTGAGCTAGATACAGAAGTACCTGTTATGTTCGGAGTTATTACCAGCGATACTCTGGAACAGGCTATTGAAAGAGCCGGGACCAAGGCCGGCAATAAAGGATGGGATGCTGCTCTGGGTGCTATCGAGATGGTCAATTTGATGCAGAAGCTATAAATAAACCCCGGGGGTTACCAATGGTAGAAAAAAATAGCGAGAATAAGTTTTTAATCCTGGACGGCCATAGCCTTGCCTATCGAGCCTTTTTCGCTTTGCCGCTGGATTTAAAAACTAAAACGGGACTGCATACAGGTGCAGTCCTTGGTTTTACAAATATGTTTTTCCGCCTGCTTAAAGACGAATCTCCGGGATATGCAGTAGTTGCTTTTGATTTTCCCGCCCCTACTTTCCGCCACAAGCAGTATGAAGAATATAAGGCTACAAGGGAAAAAACACCTGCAGAGATGAGTGAACAGCTGCCTTTGATCAAAGATATCCTGGAAGCTTTTAAAACTCCTGTGCTTGAAGTAGAAGGATTTGAGGCAGATGATATCATTGCTACTTTGACCAAGGAAGGGGAAGAAAGTGGTCTGGAACCTTTAATTGTAACCGCTGATGCCGATCTTTATCAGCTGCTTTCCCAAAAGACCAAAGTACTAATTACCAAAAAAGGGATCAGTCAGGTTGAGACAGTTACTGTGGATACCTTAAAAGAAAACTATGGCCTGGAACCAGCCCAGTGGATTGATTATAAAGCTCTTAAAGGGGATAGTTCCGATAATGTGCCAGGTGTGCCCGGGATTGGTGAAAAAAGAGCTTTGCAGTTGTTAAAAGAATATTATTCTCTTGAGCGCCTTCTTGCTTCGAGACAAGGGCTGAAAGGTAAGATAGGTAAGACGCTGCATGATTACGCCCAGCAGGCTTTGCTAAGCAAGGAGCTGGTTACTGTTAGGAAGGATGTTCCCCTCGATATTTCTCTGGAAAACTGCCGCGTTGCAGAACCCCTGTGGGAGAAGCTGTACCACCTCTTTACCACACTGGAATTTAAAAACCTTATCGAAAAAACTCCTACTCTAAACGTATTGCGGAAAAGATCAACCGCTGATAGCAGTAGTTTTTCCAGTTTGAACAACCCCACGCAAATACAACAAGGTCTAACCTGGGGAAATCACGAAGAAGATGATGACCAGGAGCTGCACGATATAATGCAGAGCAATGGTCCTTCCGGGCTTACTGGTGGCTACAGATATCAGAAAATTCAATATTACAGTGCAGAGAGTCAGGAGGATATACTTTTTTTAAAGAAGAAACTGGAGGATTTTTCAGTTTTTTCTATTCTACTGCATTTTGATTCTTTCCAAAGAAAAGACGGTCCAGTAGGGTTTGCTTTTGCTGTGAAGGAGGAGGGTTTTTACCTCTCTTTTTCAGGTAATGAAACGGGTATTAATATTGCAAAAAAACTGGCCAGCATCTGGGAAAAGGTATTGCTAAATCCGGAGAAAGAGGTTATTACTCATGATCTAAAACCGCTCCTTAAGCTATTTCTTAAAGGAGGAATAGAACCTTCCTGTTCTTTTTTTGATACTATGCTGGCAGCATACCTCTTACAACCTGATAGCGATACTTACAGCATTCCTGCGCTCTGCTGTGATTATCTGGGGGGTCACCCGCAAGACACAAAAAAAATTAGAAGTCTTGAAGAAAATGGGACTGCAGATACGTTTTTATCCACAAGTATGCTGCCTAGTCTTTTTGCTTTGGCAAAAAAACTAGGCAGTCTTCTCAAAGATAGCAACATGTATGCCCTTTACTTTGATCTGGAGCTGCCTCTGGTCCGTGTTTTGGCGGATATGGAACTTAGAGGTATTATGGTCAAAGAGGAGGTTTTATTGGAATTAGAAGAGGAAGTTGATAGAACTCTAAGCGAACTTAAAAGAGAAATAATAGAACTGGCCGGAATAGAGTTTAATATCAACTCTCCTAAACAACTGGGATTTATCCTGTTTGAAAGATTAAATCTCCCTGTTATAAGGAAAGGTAAAACTGGTTATTCTACCGACGCCAAAGTGCTCCAGGACCTTTCTGCATACCATCCCATTGCCTCGCAATTACTGAAATACCGGATGGTAGCAAAGTTGAAGAGCACTTACCTGGAAGGATTGCGACCGCTAATCAGTAAAGACACTGGCAAAATACATACTACTTTTAACCAGGCTGTTACAGCAACAGGAAGGCTGAGTAGCACTTATCCCAACTTACAGAATATACCTTTTAAACTGGAAGAGGGTAGGCGTCTGAGAAAGGCGTTTACTGTTTCCCAAGCAGGAAATTTACTGCTGGCAGCTGATTATTCCCAGATCGAACTGCGTATCCTGGCTCATTTTTCCAGGGACGCTAATCTGCTGGATGCTTTTTGGAAAGGGCAAGACATACATGTCAGAACTGCGGCAGAAGTTTTTAATGTTGACCCGGAGGATGTTACTGCTGCGATGCGCAGCGGTGCCAAGGCAGTAAATTTTGGCATTATTTATGGCATAAGCGACTATGGTCTTTCCCGGGACCTTCAGATATCTCGTGCGGAGGCAAAACTATATATTGCAAATTATTTTGAACGTTATCCCGGAGTCAAAAGGTTTGTAGAAGAATGTATTGCGAATGCCCGTCAAAAAGGTTACGTTACAACAGTATTAAACAGAAGGCGCTACCTCTTCGATATTAACCATTCCCATTTTTCCAAGCGCAGTTTTGCAGAGCGTATGGCCCGGAACACTCCCATCCAGGGTTCGGCGGCTGATATAATTAAGAAAGCTATGCTGGATATCGATCGTGCATTGAAAAAAGAGAGCTTGAAAGCTGCCATGTTACTACAAGTCCACGATGAACTTGTTTTTGAACTCCCAGCGGAGGAAATGGAAGAAGTAACCGATATGGTAAAAACGATTATGGAAAATGTTGTACACCTTGATGTGCCTCTGAAAGTCGATTTTAAAGTAGGAAAGGACTGGTATCATCTTTACCCGATGGAGGAGGTTTAAAAGGTGCCCGAGCTGCCTGAAGTAGAGTGCTTTGCGCGTGATCTCAGAAAATGCGTAAAGGGTAGGATGATTGAAGCGGTACAGCTCTCGTTTACTGGTATGCTTCGAGGAGTAGCCCCCGAAGAGTTTGGCAGTATGTTGACAGGTAAAGTCTTCCAGGATGTGCAGCGTCGTGGAAAATACCTTTTCTTTTATCTAAGTGGAGAGTTGGTTTGGGAAGTTCATCTGCGTATGACAGGATACTTTTTGTTTTATCCTGCACCGGCAGTTACGGATAAACATACTCGTGCTCTTTTTATCTTACAGGGCACGAACAATCTTCAGTTTCAGGATATAAGAAAATTTGGCACTTTCCGGTTATGGCAGAAAGAGGACTTCCACACAGCACCTTCTATGCAAAGAGGAATAGATCCACTGGAAGACGTTTTTAACCTGCACGTGTTTCAAGGCCTACTGTACAGGCGTTCAAAGCGGAGCCTTAAATATTTGCTCCTGGACCAAAGTGTAATTGCCGGGTTAGGTAACATCTATTGTGACGAAGCATTATTCAGAGCCAGATTGCATCCTGCTAGAAAAGTAGGCGATCTTACTAAAGATGAAATAAAAAGGTTATTTGATGCTGTTTTAGGGGTATTGCAGGAAGGAATTAGGCTCAGAGGAACCAGTGTTTCTGATTACAGGGACATATGGGGTAAAAAGGGGCACTTCCAGGACTTTTTACGAGTTTATCGCCGTAAAAATAAACCATGCTTTTTGTGTGGTGAAACAATCACACGGGAAGTAATTGCCGGACGGGGAACGCACTATTGTCCTCGCTGCCAAAATCACTGAAGTTTGTATCTAGATTCATCACTTAATTTTATCTTATCTAAGGGCAGCAATATTTCAATGGAAGTCCGGCACAGGAGGGAAAAAATGCTCAAGGTGGGATTGACCGGTGGAATTGCAGCAGGTAAATCCACAGCGGCAGCAATGTTGGCCCGAAAAGGCGTTTTGTTGTTTGATGCAGACTGTTTAGCCAGAAGAGTGGTTGAACCGGGGCAGCCTGCCTGGGAAGAGATTGTAAAATGGCTGGGGAAGGATTACCTGCATAAGGACGGGACTCTCAATCGCAAAGTTATTGCCGATCTTGTTTTTACTGATGAAGTTTCTCGCCAAAAGCTTAACTCCATCGTGCACCCCAGAGTAAAGGAACTTTTTCAAAGAAAAAGTTCCGAACAAAAAAAACGTGAACCCCAAAAGATACAAGTCTGGGAGATGCCCCTTCTTTTTGAAGCAAAAATGGAGCATTTAGTAGATATAGTTGTGGTTGTGGCTTCCTCCAGGGATTTTCAGGTAGAAAGGCTAATGGAAAGAAATGGGCTATCCAGGAGCGAAGCTCTCCAACGCATTCAGGCGCAGTACCCTTTGGAGGAAAAAATTAGAAGGGCTGACTATGTTTTAAATAATGATGAAACGGAAGAAATATTACAGAAGCAGGTCGATTTACTTTGGAAAAAGCTAAAGAAAATTAGGTGAGGGGTCTTATATTGCCACGTATTTCCGGAATAACAAAGTATGTCTCATTATTCATATTCCTGGTGGTGGTCTTATATCCTTTCGTTTCTTATATAAAATATTTGCAGAGTTCCGGTTTTTGATGCTTGTTATAGGCTTATATATCTTTTTTTAGTGTCAGGAATTCTGCCCTTTTGAATCCTTGAGATGCAAAATAACTTGCAAGATTGGTGTCTTTCCAGTTAAGCAGTGTATATACGGTGTTAATACCCATTTTCTTTAACTGTGTTACAAAAGCATCAGCAATTTGTGCCCCGATACCCTTACCTTGATCTTTGGGCGCAACGCCCAATATTTCTATCCACCCTGAAACAGTATCAGAACCAAATTCTCCTTCTTTAATGTGACCAAACATGAAACCGCAGATTTTCTCGTTTTCTTCCGCTATCACCATCAAATCTTTATCGCAGAGGTAAAAATGGATGGCCATTCCTTTTTCATCTTCGTTCAAAACTTTTTGGGTCCCCACAAAGGAATTTGGCTCATTTTTAAAAATATCTAGTTTATTCTCCCAGTATTCTTTTCTTTCCTTACCTTTAATCTCTTTTTCTATACTTACAATGCCGTCTAACGCTGCGGACAGAACATCCCTGGTGGACATTTTTACCCTCCCATATTTTGTTAATATTAGCCTAATTATAATTTAGGAAATACTAAGTGTCAACACTACCCCAAGAAGCCCGGGAGTACTTGATATCATACTCGCTATTATCTGGTAAATTATTGAATAAGTTATATTCAAAAGTACATTAATCTTGCAAAATATGCTTGTTATTGATATTATATGAAGCGAAATTTCTGTTTTTGCCAATGCCAGAGCCTGGAAAAATTTCTTAACAATTCTCGACTACTATTTTGAGGAGAGGAATTATAATTGAATGAAGAGGGAACCTCTGAGAGGCAATTGCTGAAATTAATTCTATATATGTTTTTATTTTTGATATTGCTGCTGGGAGGCGGTTTATTACTTTTACCACTGGGTGGAGCAGGGGCTTTGCTTTGGATTCTCTTGTCTGCTGTAGGTGTGGTCTTTTTGATAAATTGGCATGCTGGTCGCTTTATTTATAACTGTTCAAATTGCGGCCGACCGGTAAAAACATTTTTGTGGAAAGATATTCTAAGCTCCCAAAAAACCACGAAAAAATTTTGTTTACACTGCAGAAAAAAAAACATTTGATAAATTCTCTTTGTTATACAAGCTTAACATGAAAAACGCCGCATCTTATCTAAAGCTGCAGCGTTTTTGGCAATGATGCACTTGTTTATCAAAATTACTCAAGTAAGCGTTTTGGTTATTCTAATGTTAACCTTTTTAATAAAGCAATTTCGTCACAATTTGGAAATTTAGGACAGTTAATACATTCGGTCCAGACTTTTTGGGGTAGGCTTTCCTTTTCGATCCGCTTGAAGCCACATTTCTCAAAAAAAAGTGGTTGATAAGTAAGAACAAAAACCCTTTCAATCTCTAGAACGCGACTTTCATCAAGTAAAGTTTCCACCAACTTAAAACCAAGACCATTTTTCAGGCTTTCGGGTTGTATGGCCACTGAACATATTTCTGCCAGATCTTTCCAGAGAACATGCAGGCCTCCTACGCCAATTATCTTTCCATTCCTTTCTATAACGGTGTAGTCTCTAATTTTTTGATAAAGAAATGATATCGTGCGATGTAGCATAAGACCTTTTTCTGCATATTGGTTAATTAGTACAGCCATTTTTTCTGCATCAGATATTCGGGCCTTTCGAAAAATCATATTGTTTAGCTTGCCTCCTTATCTTATCTGTAAAGCAGCATAATCTATTTTGCCATTGTATCATACCTAAAAATTATTGTATGTAAAAATTGCCATTTTAAGCTGTTAAGCATGCAGAATGTTTTTAGAGCAGGATTATTATAAAGTGCGGAGAAAAGATATTATTAGTAATCGTTGATGTAATAATAACTGCGCAAAATTGGAGCGATAAGTATGGCCATTCCGTCTCATGCATTTTATTCACCTTTTTTTGAGTTATTGGGTATTAAAGTTGACTATTACCTCTATCCCCGTGCCCGATTATCACTTTTATGGAATAAATCTTTAACAAACTCGTTAGGTATTGTTCATGGAGGAGTAATCGCTTCTCTGGTAGATGCAGCACTCGGATACATATTGCTGCAAAATAGAGAAGAGATTAAGGGGATTGCTACTATTGAAGCCAAGGTGAATTATTTAAAAACTATTACCAGAGGTACAATAGTTGCAGAGGCTGAAATAATACACAAAGGTTCTTTTATGGCTTATGGTCAGGCGCAAATTTATAATGATGGCGAGCTGGCAGCTATCGGTAGTGCTACCTATAAATTAACTTTTAACGAGGGTAAGTTCAACAGGTCGGAATAACAACCGACCTGTTGAACTCTGGAAGATTTTTTACCCTTCGTTGGCAATCTCTTCCTGTAAAACTCTTTTTTCGACTGCACCGGTAGTAGTTAGAGGGAGGCTTTCCCTGAAAATAAACTGCTTGGGGATTTTAAATTCGGCCAGGTATTGCTCCAGATAGGCGATAATTTCCTTTTGCTTAAAGGTATTTCCTTCTTTTGGAACTATATAGGCTCTTCCAGTTTCGCCTAAAATTGGGTCTGGTACTCCACATACAGCTGCCAGTTGAATTCGTGGGTGTTTCATTAATTTATCTTCTATTTCTTGTGGAAAAACAGTATACCCGCCTGTAATAATCATATCTTTTTTTCTTCCCTTCAACTGAAGATACCCATCTTCAGTTGAAAGCCCTATATCCCCAGTATAAAACCAACCCTCATCATCAATTGCTTTTTCAGTCTCCTCTGGAAGCTCATAATATTCTGAGAGCACAGAATCACCTTTTATAGCCACTTCACCGGTTTCTCCGGCAGGAAGTGCATTTCTTTCATCATCCACTATCTTTATTTGGAATTCGGGAGCGGGTTTTCCAACCGTATTAATAACAGTTTCGGGGGGGTCTTCTTTAGCAGTGTATGTCACTAATCCTGCTGTTTCCGCCAGCCCATAACCTGTAAAAACTATCCCTTGCCCTATGCTGTACATTTTTTCCATAATCTCAACAGGTGTGGGTGCGCCTGCTACCGCACATGCTCTTATGCTGGACAAATTATAACTGTCAAAATCAGTAACATTGAACATCATGGAAAACATGGCGGGAACCTGCCCCAGAAAAGTAATTTTCTCTTTTTCGACTAGATGAAGCGCATCAACCGGATTGAAGTGATCCATGATAATCAGCGTAGACATTCCCATGAGTCCTGCTACCGATAGTTCGGCGGCGCCACCGATATGACTCATATGCAAGTGTAGAAGCAACCTGTCCTGGGAAGAAAACTCCCACTCTCTTACCTCAACTCCAATGCTGGTGAGAATATTTTTGTGGGTTAACACAGCGCCTTTCGGTTTTCCCGTGGTGCCGGAAGTGTAAATTACCAATGCAGCATCTTCTGCCGAAAGAATTTTTTTTCTTTCCTGTAACATTTCACTATCTGTGGTGTTTTCCCGGGAAATAAGTTGCCCAAAGCTCATAGATTTTCTTATAATAAATTTTTTGCTTCGTTGAGTATTATTAATAACGATATGGGGAATAACCCCCGGAAAAATATATTCCCTGATCAGTTTTTGATAATTAATATCACGATGTTGATCTATCATAATCAAGGCCTTGGGTAGTGAATTATTTATAATATAAGCAATTTCGGGTCCTTTATAAGCCGGATTAATTCCTACCATAACACTTCCCACCATTGATGATGCCATATAAGTATAAAGATACTCCGGACAATTGGGCATAAGGACTGCGATCCTATCACCTTTTTTTATTCCAAGATCGAGGAGTGCTTTTGCCATATTTTGTGCATTATCCCAGAATTCTTGGTAGTTAATTCTCCTGTCTCCATATACCAAGGCTTCTTTTTCCGGGGAAAGTTTAACTGCTTTTTCAAGACAATCTGATATTAAAGTAAAATCCAACAATAATCAGCCTCCTTTTTCGTTTGTAGACTTTTCCGGTTTTATGTTTTTCTTGCTTATGATTGTAATAGAAAATGTGAAAATTAGCAATAAAATTAAACGATTGCGCTTTCTCTGTGGTGTTATAGTAAATTTTTTAATATACTTTTAATCAAGCTTAGTCACTGCCGCTTGGCGAGCTAAATGTTTTTGACTTTAGATAATATTTTGGTAAAGGAAAGAAATGAATGGAACTGACTAAAGGGTATTTTTTGGCAGCGGCTGCAGGGGTTTCCTGGGCTACAACCGGTATTTTCAGCACTTTGCTATTTCAAGAAGGTTTGCACCCACTGGAAATAGCGTCGGCACGTATTTTTTTGGCAGCAATTATGTTTTTCTTTTACTGTCTAACTATGTATCGCTCGGTTTTTCGCTTAAAAATGAGGGAGTTATTTTATTTTGCTGTAAGCGGGCTAATAGGGGTGGGTTTTTTTAATTTCTTTTATCTACAAGCCATTGAGAGAATTGGTGTTTCTGTAGCAGTTGTTCTTCTTTATATCTCACCTGTTTTTGTGCTCACGGTTTCTTTCTTTTTGCTGCAAGAAAGAATATCATTTCTTAAAGTAATAGCTTCAACAATAGCCATTGCAGGTGTTTTTCTGACAGTAAGAGGTTATGAATTGTTATACTTTCCAGGCGCTTTAGATTATGGGGGTATAGCTTTGGGGGTGGGAGCAGGTTTATCGTTTGCTTCTTTAAGCGTTTTTGGGAAATATGCATTGGGAAAATACGAGCTACTAAAAGTTGTGTTTTACATGATGTTTTTTGGGGCACTTTCTTTCTCGTTTTATTTTCCTCCCTGGACAATTTTTCAGCGCGAAATAACTACTTTAGCCTTGCTCTTATTATTAGCAATTGCTCTTATCTCAACTTTTTTGGCTCATTTCTTATATATTTTGGGCCTTCAATATGTGGAGGCTGGCAAAGCCAGTGTCGCGGTGGCTGTCGAGCCACCTGCAGCAATTTTTCTGGCCTTTGTCATTTTAGGAGAGAACCTGAATTTCTGGCAATATATTGGTGTTGTACTGGTATTAGCAGCAGTGGTGCTCTTGAGAAGAGATCATAAATAATATTAATATATTGATATAACCAAATAAAGTTGTGTTATGTGTTCAACTGCTCTATAATAGATAAAAGCACCCGCACTACTTGAAATCAGCTAAGCTTTTTACATTTATATTGTGCTTACTTTTTAAGGAGAATTAATGATGAGGTTAACTTTTTGGGATAAGTTTTTTATTGCTTTGGTTCTGGTGCTTAGCCTGGCAGGTTTTGTCTTGAATTTTAGCCTGGACGCCGTGACGGAACAGCAGTATATTGTGGTACATGTTGATAATGATTTTGTTATGGAAATCTCATTTAATAAAGAGACAGAGGACAGGGTTGAATTTTCCTTTGGCAACGAAGACGAACATACTGCTGTTTTAGAGGTCAGCCAGGGGAGAGTCCGCATGCTTCCCATGAGTAAAGATCTGTGCCCTCGTGGTATTTGTTCGCATACAGGATGGATAGAGCGCAGCTATCAAAGTATAGTTTGTGTTCCTAACCGCATCATTGTTTCATTTAGAGAAGCAAAACCTGATGATGTTGATGGGGTTACTTATTGACAAACGGCAGAGCAATTCGTATTCTTGACAACAAAGTTAAAACTCATATATAATTAGTCGTGGTTTTTAAAGGGGTGTAATAGCATGATACTGCAAGTTGCAGCTTTAAAAAAAGGCGAGGGACAATTTCTTGTTTATAATGCTGAAGTGTTGCTTTCTTCGTTGGAAGCAGGCTTTTCTGACGGGGAACATTCACCTTTTAAAATTAGTTTGGAAGCAGCATACCTTTCGGGGCGAGTAATTATTAAAGGAACATGGGAAGTTCATATTGTTGGCGAGTGCAGTCGCTGCCTGGAAGAGACCCCTTATACAGTAAAAGAAAACTTTTACGAGGAGTTTACTCACCTACAGGGTTGTGGCGAACCGGGGGAAGGTTTAGCCAGGGAGGATGTTAAAGAAGGTGATATATTCACTTTCAAAGGAGATCTTCTAAATCTTGCAGAATACCTGAGACAATCTCTTTTGATGGCACAACCTTTAAAAGTTCTCTGTCGGGATGAGTGTAAAGGTCTGTGTGTTGTATGCGGTAAAAATAAGAATAAGGAACAGTGCGAGTGTGCTGAGGCAAGCATAGATCCTCGTTGGGCGATGTTGCAGGAGATAAAAAAGAAAGGATAACTTTCCCCGTTTTTATAACTAAGTTTTGTTCCATATTTACTTACTGAAGGAGGTGCTCGTTATGGCGGTGCCGAAAAGAAGAACATCCCACTCCAGAAAAAATAAACGCCGTTCTCACTGGAAACTTGCTGTGCCTGCCCTGGTGGAATGTCCCAAGTGCCGTGAGGCCAGGATGCCCCACCGTGTTTGCCCTAGCTGTGGTTTTTATAAAGGAAGAGAGGTAAAAGTTAAATAGTGTTTTAAAATAAAACCTGGGTTTGTACTTAATCTATACCATACCCGGGATTTCTTTTGCCTTGGAGTTTATGGTTTTAGGGGAGATGGGAAATTTGCTACGTGTAGCAGTAGATGCCATGGGGGGAGATTTTGCCCCTGTTGAAATAGTTAAAGGCGCACTATCCGCGGTTAAGGAAGAAAAGGAACTGGAAGTTATTCTGGTGGGCTTTGAAGATGCCATCCTGCAAAGCGTTGGTAGAAAAGGAATGCCGCCCAGAACAAGGATAGTTCACGCTGAGGAAGTTATTGGCAATAAAGAAGATCCGGGTCTAGCTATACGAAGCAAGAAAAAAGCTTCTATGGTAGTTGCTATGCAGTTAGTTCGCAGAGGTGAGGCGGATGCTGTAATAAGTGCCGGGAGCACGGGTGCCCTTATGGCAGGGGGTCTTCTGTTTCTGGGTAGGATAAATGGAATAAGAAGGCCGGCCCTTTTAACTGTTATACCCACTTTTAAAGGAGGGCGTGTTGTAGTTTTAGATGTTGGGGCAAATGTGGACGCTAAGCCCGAACAAATGTTGCAGTATGCGATCATGGGGAAAATTTTTGCCCAGGAAATACAAAACAAAAAAGACCCTAGAATTGCCCTTCTTAATATTGGTAGTGAAGAAAACAAGGGTAGCCTGCAGGTTAAAAACACCTATAAATTGTTCAAAGATAAGCTTGATAATTTTTCCGGTAATATGGAAGCAAGGGAGATCTTTCAGAACGGGGCAGATGTCTTAATTTGTGACGGTTTTGTGGGAAATATAATGCTGAAGGCTATTGAAGGAATTTCACGTGATATGTTTGCTTTTTTACGGGAAGAGATAAAACAGGATTTAAAAGCTCGCATAGCTTCTACCATGCTTTTTTCTATTTTTAATCGGGTTCGTGCCAACTTTGATGAAACTGAACATGGAGGGGCCCAGTTAATTGGAGTTAACGGTGCTTGTATCAAATGTCATGGTGCTTCAAAAGAGAAGACCATTAAGCAGGCGCTAATAAAGCAGGCCTACCCCCTTGTCCAGAATAATATCCAAGAAAAGATTGAGCAAGCTGTAAGTTCTATCACAAATTAGGAAGGAGATAGCATTGGGCTCTGGCATAAACGCAGGAATAATATCTACCGGGAAAGCTCTGCCTGTTTCTCGCCTTACTAATAAAGATTTAGAAGACATGGTGGATACCAACGATGAATGGATTAAATCCCGGACAGGCATTGAAGAACGACGCATACTTACTACGGAGGAAACCAATTCTTACTTATCGGCAAGGGCTGCAAGAATAGCCCTGGAAAGGGCAGAGTTAAGTCCGCAGGAAATTGATGTGTTAATTGTGGCAACTGTGACGCCAGATTTGATATTGCCTTCTACTGCCTGTCTTATTCAGGATATAATCGGGGCCTACAACGCTTCTGCTTTTGATTTGGCGGCTGGATGTACCGGTTTTTTGTACGGCTTACAAGTAGCAGTGCAATTTATTGAAAATAACTCTGCCAGAAATATTCTTCTGGTTGGGGTAGATACTCTTTCTCCTATAGTAGATTGGCAGGATCGCAACACCTGTGTTCTATTTGGTGATGGAGCAGGTGCTGTAGTTTTAAGTAGGGTCGGCGAAGAACAGGGTATACTTTCTTCCAAGATGTATTCTGATGGAAGCAAGGCAAAATTGCTATATGTACCGTCCGGTGGTTCCAGCGAGCCTGCCCGTTATAGAACCATTGACGAACGTGGCCATTATATCAAAATGAATGGTCCCGAAGTATTTAAATTTGCTGTCACGGTCATGGTGGATTCTACACTGCATGCTTTGGAGCTTTCCCAAAGAAAAAAGGAAGATTTAGATTTTTTGATTCCCCACCAGGCGAATGTTCGAATTATTAAGGCTGCCTGCAAGAGGTTGGATTTGAATTCTGAACAGGTTATTGTTAATATAAACCGTTATGGTAATATGTCCTCGGCCTCTATCCCCGTTGCCCTTGATGAAGCGCTGGAAGAAAATAAGATTCAACGTGGAGACCTGATAGCGATGGTTTCTTTTGGGGCCGGGTTGACCTGGGGCGCGGCTGTTATGCAGTGGTAGGCAGGATTTAGGAGGAACAGTATGGCCAAGTGCGCTTTTATTTTCCCCGGACAGGGGTCACAGCATGTAGGTATGGGAAAAAACTTAGCCGAGAAGTATGCACAGGCTCGCTCGGTTTTTGAGGAAGCCGATGAAGTTCTTGGGTATAACTTGAGCAGCATTATTTTTGAAGGTGATGAAAAGGAGCTGCGCAGGACTGAAATTACCCAACCTGCTATTATGACTACTAGTATAGCTGTTATGGAGACACTAAAAACAAAGAATCTGCAGCCTGAAGCAGTGGCAGGGCTCAGCCTGGGAGAATACAGCGCATTGGTAAGTGCCGGAGTGTTGAGTTTTAAGGACGCGCTATTAATAGTGCAGGAAAGGGCCCGCCTAATGCAGAATACTGTGCCCCATGGTAGAGGGAAAATGGCTGCCATTCTCGGACTGAAGGCGGAAGAAGTGGAAGAGTTGTGCCACCAAAGTTCTTCTTTTGGGTGTGTTGAGCCAGCTAATTATAATTGTCCAGGCCAGCTTGTTGTGGCCGGAGATAAAGAGGCGGTAGAGGAACTTTGTCGTCTAGCCAAGGCGAGAAAGGCACGGGCAGTATTTCTTTCGGTGAGTGCACCTTTTCACTGCAGTCTTTTATCTCCACTAGTTGAGAATATGCGCGCACTTTTAAGCAATACAACTTTTAACAGGCCTTTCGTTCCTTTTGTAGCCAACATAACTGCCAGTTACCTGGATTCACCCGAAGAGATTAAGCAGGCCCTGGTGGATCAAGTCTACAG
>SLJK01000108.1 GCA_007135125.1 Syntrophomonadaceae bacterium
AATTTTGCCGGTTTCCAGATCCACATCTACCTCCCATATTTGGCAGCTGAACCCAAAGGTGGGGGAGTGTCCGATGTTCGCGCCTTGCACTCTTTCCCCGCGGGTAAGGTCAATTCCTTTCAGCCGCGGGGGAGAAAAATGCCCGAGGCCGGTCAATGTACCTACGGAATTTGTGTAGACATCCACAACTTTATCCCACTCTACGGCCTTTCTGGACTCATATATAGAGGAAAACCATCCGTCTTTCACAGTCAGTTGGTCGGCCCTGCAGCCCACCATGCCGGCTGCTACTTCTTTAAGCTTCTGGTTAATCCCCTCTGCTGCTTCGCTAATAGCAGCCCCGGCAGCGTAGGTGACCCGGCTGGCGAAACTGCCCAGGTCGAATGTCCCCAGTTCCGTATCGCCTGACACAACATGCACATCTTCGTATTTTACGCCGAGAGCTTCAGCAGCCATCTGGGCCATGACAGTATTGCATCCCTGGCCGATGTCGGCAGCGGCGCAGTGGACGGTTACCCCGGATTCCGTATCTACACGGATTAGTACCGTGGTATGCGGTTTATAGGATTGATAGAGAGTATAGGCGGTTCCGGAAATATAATACCCCCCCGCAAGACCTATACCTTTGCCGAAAGGAAGCTTGCCGTGCTTTTCCAGGTAACCCGATTTTTCAACTGCGGTCTGCAGGCACTGCTTGTATTCTGAGTGCGGAACGTGCAGGTTGCTCACACTGTGATAGCCGGATTCTACGGCGTTTTTCATCTTGAGCTCATAGGGGCTGATACCCATATCTTCGGCCATTTCATCCAGCAGGCATTCCATGGCATAACGGGGCTGTACTCCACCTAAACCGCGCATAGCTCCACAGGTAGGTTTGTTGGTATAAACTCTTCTAACATTGGCACGGGCGTTAGGTACTTTGTAAGGAAGGTGAATCATGGAGGCCGTATAGAACATGACCACGATACCCCATCCAGCATAAGCTCCCCCGTCCATGGTATTTTCAAAGTTGACTGCCTGAATATATCCTTCTTTATCCAGGCCAATTTTCATCTTCATGTGACAGGGATGACGCCCTTTATTTGTGGCAAAAACCTCGTTGCGTTCATAGGTTAACTTAACCGGGCGCCCGCATTTCCGTGAAAGCAGGGCCGCGCAAAAATCAGCGGAACTGGCTTCTCCTTTGCCACCGAACCCCCCGCCGATTGCCAAAAGGGAAACTCGTATTTTATTCATGGGCATCTCCAACACAATAGAGAGTTGGCGGTGGAGGTAGTGGGGTACCTGTGTGCTTGACCAGAGTTGCAGCTGCTCTTTTTGTGGGTCGTAGTTGGCCAGGGCTGTATGCGGCTCTAAAAAGGCGTGGTTGACGTAAGAGGTGCTGAATTCCTTTTCCTTTATATAGGCGCATTTTTCAAAGGCTCCGTCGGGATCTCCAAAAAGCTGTTCACCAGCATGCAGAATATTCTCCGGAGCGTCTTCATGGATACGTACTTCATCAGCCCTTTGTATAGAATCAAAGGGGTCCAGCAAAACTGGCAGGGGCTCGTATTCCACTTCAATTAAATCCAGGGCTGCCTCGGCTGTCTCTTCGTCGACAGCCGCCACTGCCGCAACTCCTTCACCGTGGAAACGGACCTTGCCGACAGCCAGGGCGACTTCATTGGCTGTTTGAGGGACAATACCCCATTTGTTGGGAGCTTCATCGCCGGTAATAACCGCATAAACCCCGGGCATCTGCAGGGCTTTGCTGTAGTCAATATTTTTTATAAGAGCATGTGCATAAGGGCTGCGTTTAATTTTTGCATAGGCCATGCGCGGCAAAACCATATCATCGGTATAAATTGCTTCTCCTTTGACCTTGGCAGGGCCATCAATACGCGGCACACTTTTTCCAACTTGCGTATACTTCTTATTCATTACTTCACCCCCTCGGCGGAGATAGTATTACCGGCCGCTTCAATTGCCTCGATTATCTTTTTGTAACCGGTGCAGCGGCAGATATTGCCTGAAATGCTGCGTTTTATTTCTTCCTCGGTGGGCCGGGCAATCCTGTCTAATAGTGCTTTGGCAGTAAGAATCATTCCCGGCGTACAGAAACCACACTGGACCGCTCCGTAATCGACAAAGGCCTGTTGGATAGGATGTAACTCGCCGGTATCACCTGTGAGTCCTTCAATTGTAGTAATTTTCTTGCCCCGGCAGGTAATGGCCAGTGTAAGGCAGGAAAGGATCGGCTTGCCATCAACCAGAACAGTGCATGCTCCACAATCTCCTTGACCGCAGCCTTTTTTGGTGCCCGTTAGTCCCACCTTTTTTCTGATTACATCAACGAGCAGGTCCCTTGGGTCAAGTGGGAGATCATAGACACGGTCATTAATCTCTAAAGAAATAAGTTGTTTCATTAATTACACCTCCCGGACGGCATCAAAAGCATTTTTAAGAAGCCTGCGTGCTAAGACGGCTACCACTTTACGGCGGTATTCTGCCGAAGCCCTAATATCCGAAATGGGTTTTGCTTCTTCAGAGGCTGCTTGTGCCGCTTTTTCTAGCAATTTCTCATCAAATTCTTTCCCTATCATGAGGGAGGGCACTTCTGTAGAAACAAGGGGCCGCGGTGCTACTGATCCCATCACCAATCTAAGATCCTTGACTGTGCGACCGTCATCTTCAACGGTCAGATTGACTGCCATATTTACAGCATCAATTTCCATAGCGTCACGGAGCCCGATGTAGCTGTAGCGGCTGGCAGACTTAGGGGGCAGGTCAGGTACCAGGAATCTGGTTAAAAGTTCTCCTTCAGCCAGAGCGTTCATGCGGTTTCCAGTAATAAATTCTTCCAAAGGCATTTCCCTTTCCCCGGAAGTGCTGCTGAGGACGACCTTTGCCCCCAGGGCTACCAGGGGGGTGGGAGTTTCAGCTGCCGGGGAAGCATGGCAGCTGTTGCCGCCAACAGTGGCCATAGTTCTGACCTGTGTGGATCCCAGTTCTCCAGCAGCCTGATGAAGGGCATAATACTTTTCCTGGATTAGCGTTGAATGTTCCAAGTCGGCTATTTTCGTTGTAGCGCCAATTACAGCGCCCTTCCCCGGCTCGTAAGAGATTCCCTTATATTCTTCTACATTGTTAATGTCGATTAAATGCTCCGGTTTGAGAGTTTTGTCTTTCATCATCAGCAGCAAATCTGTGCCACCGGCCAGTAACCTGGCTTTATCGCCCAGGCTTTCAATTAAATCCATGGCCTGGCCGGAAGTTTGGGGAGCATGATATTCAAAATGATCCAAATACATTTGGAGCCACCTCCTTAGGGGGTATTTAATCACTTACTGTACTGGACAATAGTTGTATGCATTCTTGTAAAAAATTTTCTTCTGCTTCTCGAAAAGATATAAGATTTTTAATAACTGCCTTTTTTTTGAATCTGTCACCGTTTTCAGCTGTATAGAGATCTGTAAGTCGTTTTTTATTGGAGCGTACCCTGGCCAATCTCAGGGCAAGGCAATCACCTACTTCCCCTGGAGACAGCAGGTCTGAGGCCTCCAGGCCAACATTTAGGTCCAGGTAATACCACTCTAAGCTGGACAGGCGTCTTTTTGAGGCTTCAACCAAAGCTTTTTTCCCGGCTTCAGTGGCATAATACCTTTTCCTTTGAGGCATTCTACCCTCCTTTTCTTTTTGGGAGTATACCAGCTTTTTGTTTTCCAATTTTTTTAGCACCTGGTAAATAGAAGCCACCCCGACCCTGACCCATCTTCTCATTTCCCGGGTCTTGATTATTTTATCAATTTCATAGGCATAGGAAGGTTTTTCATTGACAATACTGAGCAGGGTAACCTCTATATTGGACAAGTTGTATGGCATTTTTTAACACCCTATTATAGACTATAGTAGTATGGGTAAAAAAAACCGTTGACAAGCAAAGTTTATAATAGGAATTTAACAAAGTCAATATGTTTCACGGATTGCTTTACATTTCAGACTACAATGAATGATTCCCAATATCTGCCGAAAGGTTGATGGAAACGTCCGAGCAGGAACCACCGTATCATAAGAGCAAGCAAAAACGGGCTCAGTTGAAGGCAAGCCACTAATTACCTAACAATTTGTTGGCGATGACCACTCGCTGAATCTGGTTGCTGCCCTCAAAAATCTGCATTATCTTGGCATCTCGCATGTATTTTTCCACCGGGAAGTCCTTAATATAACCGTAACCGCCGAATATTTGGACCGCATCCGTGGTTACTTTCATAGCAACGTCACTGGCAAACATCTTGGCAAAGGCTGCCTTTTTGGTAAAAGGCTTTTTTTCGTGGAGAAATTTGTCTTTCAGCCATGAAGCCTGGTAGACCAAAAGTCGTGCTGCTTCGATCTGCGTAGCCATATCGGCCAGCATGAACTGGATTCCTTGATTGGCACAGATGGGCTGTCCGAATTGAACGCGGCCCTGGGAATACTCTAAAGCAGCCTCAAATGCAGCCTGTGCGATTCCCACAGATATGGCCCCTACACTGGGCCTGGCCATGTCCAGGGTCATCATGACAAGTTTTTTGCCGTCTCCCTCTTTGCCAATCATGTTCTCTTGAGGAACCCGGACATCCTCAAAGAAAATCTCAGCTGTGTCTGAACAGCGGATACCCATTTTTTTCTCTTTTTTACCGATAGTTATTCCTGGAGTGCCGGGTTCTACCATGAAGACGGAGAGCTTTTTGGCCCCGTCTTTATCAATAGTGTTGGCGAATACCGTGTGATACTCGGCATGGCTGGCATTGGTAATAAAGCACTTGGCGCCGTTTATCACATATTCATTGCCGTCTTTTTTGGCGGTACTGGCAATACCCCCGATATCGGACCCGGCACCGGGCTCGGTCAGGCTGAAGGTAACCAGTTTGTTTTCTTCGCATATGGGCGGGAGAAACCTTTCCTTTTGTTCTTCTGTGCCTCCCAAGAGTAGAGGGAAAAGAGCCAGCGAGTTGCCGTTGGCGCTGGAAGTAACCACAACACCGGCGCAGCCCCTGGCCAGCTGTTCAATAATTAGTGAATAGGAAAGGCTGTCTATGCCGGGTCCGCCGTACTCCTCCGGCACGGCAAGATTGGCCAATCCTACCTCGTGCAGCTTTCTTAAAATCTCCCAGGGAAACTCTTCCTTCTCATCCAGGTCCTGGGCAAAAGGGACGATTTCTTTTTCGGTAAATTCCCTGGCCATTTTTTGGATAGCTTCTTGTTCGCTGTTGAGGGCAAATATCATTTGAAATATAAACCTCCTTTGTTGTTTGAATTTAATGCTTAAATGTATAGTAGTTACTATGCGTATTTAAATACTTTCCCCAATTCTTGTATTTTCACAAAGCCCTTTTTTAAATTATTCCGCATAGGTTACTATTCAATTTCCATGCAATTTCTTATGCAAGCGTCATGCCAAACGTTATTATAATAGACTATTACACAGAAGTATAGTAGTTTTTCATCTCTGGCAATATTTCAGTAAAAGCCCAATATTGAAAAACAAGGCACTTTTTGTCTAGGGGAGTTACAGAATTGTTCATTTTATATATACTTTTTGTTATTTTTTGATATAATATGGCCTTGGGGAGAAGAATGTGCTCGCAGGAACTGCAGAATATAGAATGCCTGGGGAGTACTAAAACCCACACGGAAGAAATGACTTTTTGAACGAGCGGGATGCTGTATTTTGATGTGACGGAAGGATAGAAATTATGCTGAATGAAAGCAAAGAATGGGCTATTGTTGAAAAACATTTAGGCCGGATCTTGGACATGGTAACGGATCCGGTAATTATTATTAACAATGAAGGTGTGGTTGTTTATGTTAACCAGGGCTATGAAAGGCAGGTTGGAGTTTCCAAGGAAAAGGTTTTAGGTCGATGTTTGTATGACTATTACCCGCATGATAAACTCTTACAGGTTCTTGAAGAAGGACAGGCCATAGAAGCTGAAGAGCACTATAACGAAACTCTGGGGCATAAGATTGTGGCCGGTTTTTTACCCATGAAAGATGAAAAGGGAGAAGTAATGGCGGTAGCCGGTATCGGTACGAGTGCTTCCATTTACCATATTTATACCCGTCTCAGTCCTGCTCTAACAATTAAGGAGAAAAGAAAGTTTACGGAAGTGACCAAGGAGAAACTTCCTTCCAGTTTCCAGGAGATCATTGGAGAAGATCCGCGTTTTCTTAATTGTTTAAACCTGGCAGCACAGGTGGCTGGTTCGGATGCTTCTATTATTTTAAGGGGGGAGACCGGTGTAGGAAAAGAACTAATTGCGCGGGCCATTCATGAAACAAGTGCTAATTTCAGACACCCTTTTATAACAGTTAATTGTGCTGCTATTCCTGAAAATCTTATTGAGTCTGAACTATTTGGTTATGCCCCGGGGGCATTTACCGGTGCGCAGCCTTCTGGGAAAGTCGGCAAGATAGAACTGGCCGATAAGGGCACTTTATTTCTGGATGAGATAGGGGACCTTACGTTAAATACACAGGTGAAGCTATTACGTTTTTTGCAGGAACGGTATATTGAAAGGATTGGTGGGAACAAACAGATACCTATTGACGCAAGGATTATTACCGCTACTAATAGAAATCTGGAGCAGATGGTACAGCAGGGTGAATTCAGGATGGATCTATATTTTCGCATTAATGTGATACCCGTTTATATCCCTCCCTTAAGAGAAAGACCTGCAGATATATTAATCCTTGCTTATCATTTTCTAGATCATTACGGAAAGAAGTATCATAAAAAACTGGGCCTTTCTACTGAAGCCCTGGAATACCTGCAGCATTATAATTATCCGGGTAATGTGCGGGAATTAAAAAATATTATCGAGCACGCTGCTATTGTCTGTTCGGGAGAAGCAATTTCTCCTGATTTTTTGAGACTTCCCTTCCATGACCATTTGCAGGAACCTGTGGACTTAAACTTAACCCATGCCATAGAATATACGGAAAAGACTTTACTGAAAAAAGCACTGGAAAAAGCTCAGAATAATAAAAGCAAAGCCATTGAATACCTGGGTATCAGCCGGGGAGCGTTTTATGCTAAAATAGAAAAATATGGATTACATGATAAAGAAAAGGAAGGAGGTTAGAACCCTCATTAATGCTTCTTCAATGCGAGTTGGTTGTTTAGGGCAAACATTTTAAATAGTTAAGGAGGAGAATATGGAAAATATAGGTGCTAACGGATCAAAGGGTGGTAGCAGTTTTAGCTTGCCGGAGCCTGCGCTTGAATATATATCGCGTTTTGAAGTGGAGCTTGGTTCCGGTATTTATGAGTTGGGCAGGACGAGTGACCTGGGCAATCGCCGGATTATTCCCATAACGGGTGGGAAGTTTGAAGGGCCGCTTCTTTCCGGGAATATTCTAAATAACGGTGCTGATTGGCAGATTGTTACCGGTGATGGTCTTGCCATTATTGACACCCGCTATCTTTTGCAAACTCATGACGGTGCTTTAATATACCTCCAAACACAAGGCTTTCGTTACGGTCCTCCTGAAGTGCTGGCGAAACTCGCAGAGGGCAAGCCAGTTGATCCCCGCAAATACTACTTCAGAGTTTATATGCATTTCGAAACTTCGGCGCCTCAGTATTTATGGCTAAATCGAACTATGGGAATTGCAATCGCCATGCGCCTGGGTAGCTCTGTGGTTTATGATGCTTACCGCATAAATTAGACCACATTATTGATTATTGATTATTGATTATTTGTTATTTGTTTTTTCGAGTCCCATAAATTGAAAAAGACGGTTCTTAATTGGTGGTGTCTATTTGTTATATGCTTTGTCTAATATGTATACAGTATTTAAAAATGTCATAGGCACTGACCTTATTTTTTTGAAAGGGATACAACCAGCAGTGAATGGTTACAAACTGGCGCAGGGCTATGGAAAGTAAGAAGCGCTATGAAAAATATAAATGGTATAATTCTTGCAACAAGTTTATGGCAATGTATATAAACTATATCACTTAGATAATTGAAAGGGGGCTTGGAAAGGAGTTAGCACAGAAGAAATGTTTGGGTTGCTTTAATCAATTTGAAAAGGGGGATTATCTGAATGAAAAGTTCTGTAAAGATTGGATTTATTCTGGTTTTAGTTTTTGCCCTGACTGCCGTATTAATGTTGGGGTGTGCTGTAGATGAGGAGCCGGCTGACGTTGACCCGGTGGAAGAACCTGCTGATGTTGATTTAGAAGGAATGGAACCGATAGAATTGTCGGTAGCTCATATGTGGCCTGCAGTTCATCCTAAGGAAGAGGTGTTGGTACAAGGGTGGATAGAAGCAGTGGAGGAAGCAACTGATGGATTGGTAACCGGTGTTAGCTACCCCGGTGCAACGTTAACCGAAGCGGGACAGGAATATGAAGCGGCAGCATCCGGCATTGCTGATATAGGATTCGGAGTTTTTGGTTACGACAGGGGCAGGTTTCCCCTTTTGGAAGTCTTTGAATTACCGGGGATCATATACAACGATGCTGAAGTCGCCAGTTACGTTTTTAGGGATGCCATAGAACAGTTTCAGCCGGAAGAAATTATGGATACTAAAATGCTCCTGGCATACTGTACCGGTCCCGGACATCTTTTTACGAAGGAGCCTGTCGAAACATTAGAAGATCTGCAAGGCATGGAAATAAGAGGGTTTGGCAGAACTGTTGATACCCTCGATGTATTAGGTGCTGTTCCTACTGCCATGCCCCAGGCTGACGCATATGAAGCTATAGACAGGGGAGTTGTATCAGGCAACCTGGCTCCCCTGGAAGTATTGGAAGGTTGGAACCAGGCAGAGGTGACGGATTATATTACAATGACACCTTTCCTGTATAACGCCACCTTTTTCTTTACTATGAATTTAGACGTCTGGAACGATATTCCCTCGGAATTGCAGGATATAATTGAGGAGGTAAATGAAGAGTTTTTTGCCGAAACAGCCAGCAGGCTTTTCCTTGATATGAACGAATCTGCATTAAATTTTGCTGTAGAAGAGACCGGCCAGGAAATTATCGAGCTTTCTGACGAGGAACTGGAGAGATGGTTAGAAGCGGTGACACCTCTGCTGGAAGAATGGGTGTCTGATATGGAAGCAGAAGGACTCCCTGCCAGAGAAATATATGAACTTACACTGGAACTGGCTGATAAGTATAACGAAGAGTTTAGATAAATATTTTGAGCAAGTATAAGTTGCATTAATTGGGGAGAGTGTCCTTTGCGGGCCTCTCCCCAGAATATTGCAAATTATAAGCTGTCCCTGTGTGTTGTTATAAATATTATAAAATATTCAAGTGGTAAAGGCAGGTGAATAGTTTGGGATTTTTTTCAGACTCGGTGAAGTCAATTAGCAGACTTGTCGATAGTTTAGGTGGGTGGATATTGATTGGGGTTATGACTTTGATTGTTCTCAATATCTTATTGAGAGCTTTATGGGGTGCTCCGATACGAGGAACCTATGAATATGTTGGTTTATTTACGTCTCTTGCAGTTGCTTTTTCGATAGCATATTGTGCTGTTAGAGAGGGACATATCGCGGTAACATTTTTTGTCGAGAAGTTAGCAACAAAAACCAGGAAAATAATCCAGGTTTGCTTGAATGTAATAGCTATAATATTTATGGGCTTTATTTCTTTGCAGTTATTTCAATATGCCGGAGATTTGGCAAGGCGAGGAGATACTACTGAAACTACTGCTATACCGTTAGCCCCGTTCTTATATTTTATTTCCGTTGGTTTTATCATATTAGGCTTGGTGCTGCTTGTTAAAGTCCTCGATAATGTTAAAAAGGAGAAAACACAATGAGCCCTATCTCCATAGGAATTATTGGCATATTACTATTTTTTTTACTTATGTTTAGCGGAATGCCTATTGCTTATACAATGGCTGTGATTGGCTTCATTGGCTTTGGAGTTATCAACTCAGTGCCAGCGGCATCAAGAATGCTAACGGTAGAGATCTTTGCCACGTTTTCTTCTTATTCCCTGAGTGTTGTACCCATGTTTATATTAATGGGATTTCTGGCATTTCACTCGGGGATGGGCTCCAGGTTATTCAGCTTCGCCTATAAAGCTATCGGGCATCTTCCCGGTGGTCTTGCGATTGCAACCCAGGCGACCTGTGCAATTTTCGGTGCTGTTTGTGGTTCCAATACTGCCACCGCTGCCACTATAGGGGCGATAGCCATTCCGGAAATGCGCAGGTATGGTTACGCGGATTCGTTGTCCACAGCCAGCGTTGCCGCAGGGGGAGCCATAGGTGTTTTAATTCCTCCAAGTGTTATTTTTATTATCTATGGCATAGCTACAGAGCAGTCAATAGGAAGGCTGTTTCTGGCAGGTATTATTCCGGGCATACTGCTCACCTTACTGTATATGGCTACAGTTTTTATACTGGCCGTTCGTAATAAGGATTTGGCTCCAAGGGGAGCAAAAGCATCGTATTATGAAACAGTTCACTCTCTAACCGGTGGGGTATGGGAAGTATTAATTATTTTTATCTTATCTCTCGGAGGTCTTTTCGCCGGCTGGTTTACTCCAACAGAAGCTGGAGGGGTGGGGGCTGCCGGTGTATTGGTTCTTACTCTGTTATCCAGGCACCTCAGGTTTGCTAATCTAAAAAATGCTTTAGTTGATACAACAAGAACCACAGGGATGATCATGCTTCTGGTAGCGGGAGCAATAATATTTGGAAGGTTTATGTCAATTAGCAGAATGCCCTTTGAACTGGCAGCTTTTGTCGGTGATTTACCGCTGCCTCCATTTATGGTAATGGCCATAATATTAGTAGTTTACCTGCTTTTGGGCTTTTTTATTGACGCTTTGGCCCTGGTGCTGTTAACCATTCCCATTTTTTACCCTGTAGTAGTCCAAACCCTGGGTTATGATCCTATATGGTTTGGCGTGATCATAGTATTAGTTGCCGCTATGGGAGTTATTACACCTCCTGTGGGCATGAATGTTTATATTATCAAAGGTGTTGTTCCCAGTGTTCCATTGGAAGTAATTTTTAGCGGTATATGGCCTTTTTTACTGGCTTTAGTTATCTGTATATCGATACTGTTGGTATTTCCTGGGATAACAACTTTCCTACCCAACCTTGTTTTTAACTGATAACCTGAAGGGTCGGTTCCTGTTTTTAAATAGGTAATTTATAGCAATTAATCATGCCCAAAGGAGCTTGTACATATGGCAAAAATTCTAAAAAATACGGGGGTTAATCCACAGCAGACCAAGCCACGGCTGTGGACTTTCAACTTTGTGTTGATCTGTTTTTCAACCCTTTTTATTTTCATGGCCTTCCACAGCCTTTATCCGACTCTGCCTATCTATATTGAAAGTTTTGGGGGGACCACCCAGATTGCCGGACTTGCGCTTACTTCATTGACAATAGCCGCAATTTTATCCAGGCCTGTTACCGGTTGGGCGCTGGATAAATATGGCCGCAAAAAGATTTTTCTGGGTGGGCTTATAATTTTTATCATACCCATGATTATCTATATCTGGCTTGTCCCGGTGGTTATGCTTATCCTGCTGCGTTTTGTTCAGGGACTGGGCTGGGGGATTGGTAATACAGCTTCCGGTACAGTAGCTTCGGATATTGTGCCCCGGGAAAGAATGGGAGAAGGCATGGGTTATTACAGCCTTACTTTAAGTATTTCCATGGCTCTTTCCCCGGCTCTTGCCCTGTGGTTGATAAATCAACATTCTTTCCGGGAGCTATTTATAGCTTGTTCAATTTTGACGGCATTGTCACTGCTGCTCGCCCTATTTATAAAGTATCCCTCTATTGAAAAGCCTGCGACTCCTCCACGATTTGTTTTCATGGAAAAGGCAGCTCTGCGACCGGCTGCTGTAATCCTCTTTGTTATTATAACCTATAGCTCCCTTATTTCTTTTCTTCCTCTTTATGCTACCCAGCAAGGCCTCGCCACAGCCGGCTTTTTCTTTACGGCCATGGCACTAACTACTCTAATATCTCGACCATTTTCCGGTATAATTGTTGACAGACATGGGCTTAAAGGGTATGAAATTAGCGTAATTATAGGCACTGCGGCTTCTGTGGCAGCTATGCCGATCCTGGCCCAAACATCTACTCTGACCCACTTATTGGTGGGAGGGTCTTTGTACGGTATCGGTTTTGGATTTATTCAACCTACCATGCTGGCCCTGGCTATCCGCAGTGTGTCTCCCGAGAAAAAAGGAGCCGCAAATGCCACTTACTGGACGGCTGTTGATATGGGGGCGGCATCCGGCTCTCTATTTTGGGGTTTTATAGCTGCAGCTTTCGGCTTCAAGATCCTCTTTCACTTGACTATTATTCCCCTTGTGGTTGCCATGGCTTTATTTTTCTTGTGGAGAAGGACAGCCCTTTTAAAGGAAACATAGCTTGTAAAACTGGATAGGGTTTAATTCCGGGGTGGACGTTTCCCATAATACTGGTAAAAGTCCACCTTGATGTTTCCATTATATAATTTTCTTTTGCGGTGGGCCCTGGCCCCATAGAGGCTTTCAAACTTTTCCTCAGGTGTCAGTACATATACAGACCAGGTCGGAGCTTTTCTAAGTATGTGCCCCATAGTTTTATAAAGGCGGGAAATTTCACTGCGGTCACCAATCCGTTCGCCATACGGGGGGTTGGTAATAACGACTCCGTATTTTTTATGTATTTGAAGCTGGTCCAAAGGTTGGGCTGAGAAATGAATGCAATCCTCTACCCCTGCTTGGATAGCGTTCTCCTTGGCGGTGCTGATGGCTTTAGGTTCAATATCTGAGGCCATGATGTGGATGGGGGTATGATGGTCAATGGCATTCAAGGCCTCCACCCGGGCCTCTTTCCACAGAGCTTTATCAAGGGTTGGCCATTCTTCCGAGGCAAACTTGCGGTTTAAGCCCGGGGCAATATTTCTTCCCCTAAGGGCAGCTTCTATGGGAATTGTTCCTGAGCCGCAAAAAGGATCCAATAATACCCTGTTTTTATTCCAGTAGCTTAAATTAATCATGGCTGCGGCCAACGTTTCTTTTAACGGGGCCTCCACTGCTTCCTGACGGTATCCCCTTTTGTGCAGCCCTTTCCCGCTGGTATCTATGGTCAGGGTTGCAACATCTTTCAGCAGGGAGACCTGGATAGTGAATTCCGGCCCCGTTTCCGGGAACCATTCCTCGGCGTACTTTTCTTTAAGCTTCTCCACTACTGCTTTTTTGACGATGGCCTGGCAATCAGAAATGCTGAACAGCTGTGATTTGACGGATTTTCCGTTAACGGTAAATTTCCCTTCTCGGCTGATCCAGTTCTCCCAGGGCAGAGCTTTTGTCTTTTCAAAAAGTTCATTAAAGGAGCGGGCCTCAAATTCTCCCAGTTTAAGCAAGATCCTGTCTGCAGCTCTTAGCCAGAGGTTGGCCTTTGGTATGTCCTCTTTATCGGCCTTGAAAGTGATCTTGCCGTCAGTTACTTTTAGATCGGTATACCCCAGTGCTTGCAGTTCTCTTTTAATAACGGCTTCCAGCCCAAAAGTTGCTGTAGCAATAAGTTCCATGGCATTTTTCATCTCCAACTATTCGTGATGATTTTATATGTAACTGCTGTCCCTTCCTCAATATCGCTTAATTGTGGTTCCAGGATGATCAGGTCGCCATCTGCCAGGCCTTCTGTGATTACAACCTCCTGCCTGGTTTCCAACCCGGTTTGGACCGGTTGTATCCTGGTCCGACCGTTTTCCACCACCAAGAGGGCTTCTTCTCCCTGGTAAGGGAAAAGGGCGGTTTGGGGTGCCACTAATACCCCCGAAAGTTCCTCTGTGGTAAATTCTACATCAAGTTTATACCCCGGTGCCAGGGTAATATCATCTGGAATTTCAGGGTTAATAGTTATCTTGACTCTTTCTTCTTCCAGCCCCAGGGGCGAACGGCTCTCTTCAGCATAAGGAGATATTTCTTCTACTTCGCCGGGAAAGCTTATTTCCTCGTTTCTTACCTCCAGCAGCAGTTCCACCGGCATACCGGGGTAGATATCGTGAACATCACTGGTTAAGACCCGGGATTCCACCTGCCAATTACTGTCCTGAAATATTTTGGCCAGGGGAGTCTGCGGCCCTGCGAGTTCTCCTTCAGCCAGCCCTAACATACTTATTATACCGCTGATAGGGGCTTCTAACTGATAGTAAGCCATCTGGTATTTGATTAAATCCATTTTGGCATGGACTGCTCTTTTCTGAGCATCTATTGATTCCCTGCTTCCTGGAGATGGTTGGTGGGATTCATGTAAAATTTGCAGGGCTTTTTCCTGCTGGGCCAAGTTGTAATCCGCTTTTCTTACCAGTTCCTCAGCTTCCTCGTATTCTGCTTCGACAAATATTTGTAATTCCTGTTGGCGCTGGGCAAGATAATTTTCTGCTTGTGAGACTTTTTCCCTGGCAGTTTCATATTCTGCCAGGGAGACTATCTCCTCTTCAAAAAGACCTTGCATTCTGCTGTAGTTTCTTTCTGCTGTTTGTAGGCTCTCTTGTGCTTCTTGTAGTCGTAGTTCATAGGGTTCAAGGTATAGAGTGTCCATTCTTGCCAGGCTTCTGCTCGCTGCCTCCAGGTCTTCTCTTGCCTCTTCGACCCGGAGCTGGTAGCTTTCGATCTGGGCTTGACCGGGATCGTCTTCCAAATGCCTTCTTTCACCTTCAAGGGTATCCAGGCCGGCTTCTAACTCTTGCAGTGCGTATTGCAATTCGTTATCATCTAAAATTGCCAGAAGATCGCCGGCGTTAACCCGGCTTCCTTCTTCCACCAAAAGCTCTTGAATACGGGCCGTATGCATTGCATAAATTGTTCGTTCTTGCCGGGGTATTATTGTTCCTTCCTCGGAAAAACTACTTTTGATATTGGTTGGTATTGCCTCTCTAACTTCAACTTCAGGTGTTTGTAAGAACTGAGTGATAATGAATAACCCGGCCGCCAGCAGGATAAGCACACCGAAAACGATTTTCCACTTTTTGTGCATGTTTTTTCCTCCCTCGTTCACTCTCTTGTCTTTAAAACATCGATCAAGCTTAATCGTTCGATTTTTCTTAAAGCAAATCTCTGGGCCAACCAGATAGATAAAGAGGTAATGAGCAGGCCCATAAAAAAGGAATCAGGCGGGATATCTGCCGGTATGCTGTAGAGGTCTGTGCTCATTTCCTGCGAAAATCCCCACTGCATGAGGCTGGCCAGTGGAAGGCCGGCAATCATGGCAAAAACACTGATAAACCACTGTTCAAAGGTGATCACAGAAAATACTTCTCGGGGAGACATCCCCAACACCATCATGGAAGCAAGTTCACGACTGCGTTCTGATAAGGTTATAAAGCTGGAACTGTAGATGATGGCAAAACAAATGATTACCCCAATAAAAACATAGATATAGATAGCACTTCCAAAGGCCTCCATAAGTTCTCTCGTCATTCGCAGGCGTTCCTCTCTTGCATCAATACCGCTTACTATATCGCTTTCCCGGTAACGTTCCCTGAGTACCGAGACGCCGTAAAAACCGTTTTCCTCATTGTTGAAGTTATTAAAATTTATAAGGACAGATGAAGTCAATCGGCCCTGTTCCAGTATTTCTTCCAGGCCGGTGATTTCCATGTACGCATTCATGCCTAGATACTGGGGTATAATACCTGCTACCGGGATTTCCTGTGTCGGCCCTTCATTCAGCAGTAAGGGACTGTCCAGTTCCAGGATTGTTCCTGCCGAACCCTGCAGCTTATCTGCCAGGCGTTCTGAGAGGATAAGCCCCTTTGTGCTGGGGGTAATTCTGTTACCTTCCGCATCCAAAATGTTATACAGTCTGCCCTGTTCGGTGAGCCCCAATAACAGCACATCTTCCTGCAGCCACCTTTGGGATAGGGTAACCGGCACTTCTAAAAGTGGCTCTGTCCTGCTTACTTCCGGAAAACGCAGCAGTTCCCTTTCCACCATTTTTCTGTTCGCCGGAGCGGTGAGGGTCATTTGAGCATCATAAGTTTCAACTTCCTCATATTGGTAGAAAACCATCTTGTCAATCAGGTCGATAAAAGACCATGTCATGGCTACCACGGCGCAGCTGATCATTATTCCAATGAACAAAAAAAGTGTCCTGCTGCGGCTCCGAGATAGATTTCTTGCCGCCATCTTTCCCTGGATAGTGAGCATTTCCCAAAAGAAATTTACTCTTTCCAAGAGCGTTATTCTGGCCAGAGGCGGGGCTTCCGGGCGCATGGCCTCTGCCGGCTTTAATTTTAATGCGTTTTTGCACCCGTGGTAGCCGGAAAAAAGAGAGACACCCACTGCTAAAAAAAAGCCGAGCAACAGATAGTACAGGAAAAACCCGTCATGAACCAGGGGCACGTTAAAAAATTCCAGCAAAAACCCTGTCAGGGGGGCAGCAAGCAAGATGCCAAGGGTCCCACCTGCCAACCCCCCGACGCTGCCCAGCACCAGGGCGTAGGAAAGGTAATGTATCAGCACCTCTGTGTTTGTATAACCAAAAGCTTTTAGAATCCCGATCTGACCACGCTGCTGTTCTACCAGGCGTTTTAACATGATATATAAAATAATTCCTGCGATGAGGAGAAAAAGCAGCGGCAGAACGCGAGACATGTTGCCAATCTGGGTTATTTCTTCGCTTAAAATTAAGTGGCTGATTTGGTCTTCCCGGGGGTAGATGGTTTTTAAGCCGTACTGTTCCAATCGTGGTTCCAGATTGTTTTTTACCCTCTCAAAATCCGCACCGGGTTCCAGTGTAAATACCAGGTTATTTGTCGTTCCCCGGGTCTCTGGAAACAAGGTGGTCATATCTTCAAGAGAAAAGAAAGCGATTCCAAATTGTTCCGGGTTGGGATAGAGCTCTTTTTGGTCTCTGAGGGGGTAGGTAAACTCCGGGCTCATCCCCACCCCGGCCAGGGTTAGTTTTTTTAGTGTTCCGCCGGCGATAATCTGCAACTCCTGGAAAAGTTCCAAATGATTTGCTGCGAAGAACTGGTTGTCGACCCAGACCTTAAGTTCACCTGCGGAAAGCTCTTCTCCTTGTAAGAGCAGCATCTCGTTGACCCGCCGTGGTTCTTCTAAATCCATGGCTATAAGTTTTAGGTAGATGCTTTCTTCTCGCAGGGTTTCATATAATTGCACTTCTTTTACTATCCGTGCGTTGATATTTTTTATGCCGTCTATTTGAGAAAGCCGTGCGGCGTTTCTAAGGGGCATGGATTCCAGTTCAACAAAGCCATGGGCGAAGTTCTGATCCCTGTAAAATGTTTCTTGGGCCATGCTCAAATTGTCTCTTAATATTGAAAATGCAGTGAAGACAACAAGGCCGATCAGTATCAGTATCAGGCAAGCCAGGTAGGAGCCTTTGTTGCTTAAGATTTCCCGAATCATTTTTTTCCAAAGCATTACCAGCTCACCTTTTCGGCAGGTACGGGGTTTTCATGTGTTTCCGTCTTGTCTACCAGCCCGTCTTTCAAATAGACTACCCGGTCTGCCATTTGGCTAATGTCGGTGTTGTGAGTAATAATTACCACCGTTTTTTGGTAGTTATCGGAAAAATCCCGTAGCAATTTTAGAATTTGAATCCCAGAGGATAAATCCAATGATCCTGTAGGCTCATCGCATAGGAGCATTTTGGGGTTTTTGGCCAGACCCCTGGCAATCGCCACCCGTTGTTGTTCTCCACCGGAAAGTTGGGATGGAAAATGGTTACGGCGGTCTTTTAGACCTACTTTATCCAACAATTCATCTATGTCGAGTGGGTCTTTGGCAATTTGTGCGGAAAGTTCGATATTTTCATAAGCGGTCAGGTTAGGCATCAGGTTGTAAAATTGGAAGATAAAACCCACTTCATTGCGACGATAAGAAGTGAGTTCCTTATCGCTTGCCTGGTGCAGGGGTAGGCTGCCAAAATGAAATTCCCCCTCGCTGGCTTTATCCATACCCCCGATTATATTAAGAAGGGTGCTTTTGCCTGATCCGCTGGGACCCAGCACTACCACCAGTTCTTTCTCGTAGAGGTTGAAATCCACTCCCCGTAAAGCATAAACAGTAACTTCACCCATTTGGTAGCTTTTCTTTATGTTTTTTGCCTCCAACAGTGGCACGTTTTTGCCCTCTTTTCTCTTGTTTGCCCTTTTCTTTCTTGTAGCATTATATCACCAGGCAAAAAATTACTCAATTGTCTTCTGGTAGTATTTAAAATGTTCTGTTTATATCACCTGTTTTTAATACAGCTTATACGAGATTGTTAATAGATTGGCCAGACACTTTCCCGGGAAATTATTTTGATGGAGAAGTTGGTAGAATTTTTATACTTGCTATGTTATAGTTAGGTTATGAAACTAATAAACATAGAGGAGAAGTGAAAAACTTAAAATGAGAGTATTACTTATTTATCCCGAATATCCGGATACCTTTTGGAGTTATAAATATGCTGTTGGTTTTATCGACAAAAAAGCAGCTTACCCCCCGCTTGGATTATTGACTGTAGCTGCCATGCTTCCCGCCGAGTGGGAAAAAAAGGTCCTGGACTTGAATGTGGAACAGCTTGACGATGATCAACTCAGGTGGGCAGACTATGTGTTTCTTAGTGCTATGGCAGTGCAGAGAGAATCTACAAAGGAAGTTATTGAACGTTGCCAAGAGTTAGAGGTAAAAGTTGTGGCCGGTGGGCCTCTTTTTACTACTGAGGGAGAAGAGGTAGGGGAGGTGGAATGCCTTGTTTTGGATGAAGCAGAAGTTACCCTTCCATTTTTCCTTGAAGATCTGCATAAGGGAGCGTTAAAGAAAGTCTATACATCTGCTGAAAAGCCTGTCCTTACAGGAACTCCGGTTCCAGCATGGGATCTCATTAACATGGATCATTATGTGGCGATGAGTATTCAGTATTCCCGAGGCTGTCCTTTTGACTGTGAGTTTTGTGATATTACCTTTTTGCTCGGCCGTAAACCTCGTTTGAAGGCCAGAGACCAGTTCTTGGAAGAGCTGGACGCCCTCTATCTTAACGGTTGGAGAGGAACTGTCTTCATTGTGGATGATAATTTTATCGGGAATAAGGCTGTTTTAAAGCAGGATGTATTGCCGGCCGTTATAGAGTGGATGGAAAATAGAAAGCACCCTTTTAGGTTTTTAACTGAAGCGTCTATTAACCTTTCTGATGATGAGGAACTGCTGGAGATGATGCAAAAAGCCGGTTTTAAAGAGGTATTCGTTGGCATTGAGACTCCGGATGAAGAAAGCCTCAAGGAATGCCATAAGTATCATAACGCTCAGCGCAACCTGGTTGATTCTGTAAAAAAGATTCATAACCATGGGATACAGGTATCCGGTGGGTTTATTGTCGGTTTTGATAATGATCCTTCCTCTATTTTTGATGCCCAGATCAACTTTATCCAGCAGAGCGGAATAGTTACGGCCATGGTGGGCCTGCTTAATGCTATAAAGGGCTCAAAGCTGTATGACCGTCTGCAAAGGGAAAACCGGCTTCTAACTGAGATTTCTGATAGTAATACGGATTTTACCTTAAACTTTGTCCCCAAAATGGATTACAATGAGTTAATGGAAGGATATAAGAAAATTGTCACCACGATTTATAACCCGGCTTCTTTTAACAAGCGGGTTATGGCATTTTTTCAAGAATTTAAACCTTTCAAAAGACGGCTTACTTCAAATGAACTTAACCTGCGCTATCTAAAAGCGCTTTTCAAAGCCTCTTTTTACTTGGGTGTTTTAGAGAAAGGTAGGCTATCGTATTGGTCCTTGCTGCTTAAAACCCTTTTCAAGTATCCCCGCTTTTTGCCTGAAGCGGTAACCTTTGCCGTATATGGTTTCCATTTCCGGAAGGTGTTTGCCCTATATGGAAAAAATGACGATTCAGAAGCATGGGGAGATTGTTAATGGAGATAAGGTAGAGGTTTAGTTAAATAGGTTTCAATCAATAAAGAAAGGGCAGGGGATGGATGGCAAGTATTAAGATAACATTTTTGTCCTGGCTGGAGAAGTTATGGGGCAACAAAAAATTGATTTGTTCCCTTGGCGTGCTGCTGCTATTAATTGCTGCGGTGTTGGTGTATAATGCTTTAAGGCCTGAAAAAGTCTATACTTTCTATGAGATTACTGAGTTGGAGCCCCGGGATATAGTGCAACTTGCTATCGAGGAAAACGAGGAAAAAGCTTCGAAGGAACGTGTGCTTGTGGATGAAGAGAGCTCGGTTGGGGATTTCTTGGAGTTGGTTGAAGAACTCCGGTTCAAATTGGAGACTGAACATGATTCAAGGCCGGCTTGGAACTACAGAGTAGATCTGTATCATGAAGACCAGGCAGTGGTTAGTACTTTATTTGCAGGCCAATCGGTGCAGTTCTTACATTATTCCCTGGAGAACGATGACAATTATGTCTTAACATCCGAGTCTTACTATAGAAGCGACGAGGATATTAATCCCCAACTGGCAGTTTTTTTTGCCGACTTATTTTTGGCCAGGGAGATGGCAAAGGCCGAAGAAGAAGAGGAAGAACCTGAGGAAGAACCGACAACTGTAACAGTGCAGGAAATATTTCCTGCCATAACTGTAATCTTTGATAACAACCCTGCGGCGAGGCCTTCTTCAGGCCTGCAGCGAGCAGATATAGTTTATGAATTTCTCGTAGAAGGGGGTTCCACCCGTTATTTGGCGGTATTCAAGACGCTGCAGGAAGACAACTTTATTATAGGACCTATCCGCAGCCTGCGCCCCTATTTTGCTGTACAGTCCCTGGAACACGGGGGAGTCGTTGCTCACAGCGGGTATTCCGCCCGGACAAGAGAGATGGTCAGCGGATTGGGTTTAACACAGATAGGAGATTACGGGTACTTTTGGCGAGATTCTTCGCGCCGCGCCCCACATAATCTTTATACCAATATTAACAACCTCTACCAGGCGGCAGGGGATGAACCTGAGGTCATTGAAAAAGAGCTTTTATTGCGTGCTGAATTTGATAATAGGCCATCGTATACGACAGAAGAGAGGTTGGAAATAATTTATGACCCTTCCAACCGTGTACATTACGAATATGACGAGGAGAAAGATGTTTACTTTCGCTTTATAAACGATTCTCCTCATACCGATAAAGAAAACGAAGAGCAGTACTACGCCGACCGTATAATCGTTCGAGAAACACCTCACCAGAATGTGCCGAGCTCGGGAGGATTGGTAAATATTCACCTGGATGGCACTGGCCCAGGAGCGCTATACGAAGGAGGACGTAAGTACGATATAAGTTGGGATAAGGTAGGGGCAGAAACGATCTTTCTCTATGAAGATGGCCACAAAGTAGAACCCATAAAAGGTACCACCTGGATCCAGGTGGTACGGCATTAAAAATACCGATAAAAGATATCAAGAACCGGATAGAAGGGGGGAGAGTGGGTGGTCGAGATGAAGCAGGTATTGCAGATTATTACAAACTACCTCCAGGCACTGGAGAGAGGGGACTACGAGGCTATATTAGCGGTTTTTGAGAATGACGGCGTAGTACACTCTCCCATTTATGGGACCCGCCAGGCTTCTGATTTTTATGCAGAGTTATTTCGGGACACCTCTGCCTCGGAGATTGTGCTCCTGAACACCTTTATTAATCCGTATGACACTTCCACAGGGGCAGGACACTTCCGCTATAAATGGAAATTGAAAAGTGGGGCTATGACTACCTTTGAGTGTGTGGATATATTTTATTTTAATGCAAACGGCAAAGTAAAAGAGATGAGCATTATTTACGATACGTTTCCAGGTCGTGTTAATCAATCTGAGTAGTATAAATTTGTTTGAATGCAGGGGAGAAGCTAAGGAAAGTTTGCCTTCCCTGTTTTTTTATAAACATTTTGACAGCCTGTTTCCCGTGTAGCCAGGGATATTGCAAAGCAGACCAGTAGCACTAACAGGCAAGTGGCGAAAAGTCCTCGATAGGCAGCCAGGGGGTAGACCTTCGTTCCTGCCACTATTAAACCGTCCCAGCGTAAGTCCAGCACGTACCCCAGCAGGGGTTGCATGATGGCCATCCCTGAAAAGGGCCCGATATTGATCACACTGAGAGCAATACCGGCATAAGCAGGATCGTTGACTTCTTTGCCCATGGGAAGGATTACCGATGAGGCACCGCCGCTAAGACCCATAAGGAAAAAGAGGGGGTAAAGAGCTTCCAGAGGAGGTTTCCCGCCGTTCCAGACATAAAAAGCGGCCCATAGAGAGGTGTAGAGCAGGAAAAGCAGCAGCAAGGGGCGCCTGCGTTGCCCGATCCTGTCGGAAATTAAGCCTACCAGTGGAAGCCCGATGATCATTCCTATGGTAAGGGCAAGCATATAATTAGCGGCGGCGGTTCTGGTCAAACCGTAAGTTTGCATTAGATAAGTTATGCTCCAGGTGCCGCTGAAGGCAAAAAAAGTACCGTAAATTCCAAAAGCGCTAGCAAGGATGGGCCAGGTACGCCGGTTTTTAAGGACATTTTTTAGGGCGTCTGTAAGACTGTGGAAGGTAGTAGAATCACCTTGAATAATACTTTCTTGTTCTTCTTCATTAATTTCCCACGGCCCGTTACGCACCAATATCCAGCAGGCCAGGGCTATGAAAAAAGTAGCTACACTTATAACCAGGAAGGAGTTGCGCCATCCGAAGCCGGCTACTAGTAGGGCCAGCGGGGTTGTTCCCAGGGCAACTCCTATATTGCCAGCCAAGCCTGTCAATCCGGTGATGGTTGCAAACCGGGCGGGCTTAAACCAGCTCACCTGGAACTTCAAAACAGATACAAAGACTACGGATACTCCCAGCCCCACCAATCCCCTACCCAGGAAGGCGTAAAACAAGCTCGGGGCCAGGGCAAAGATGAAAGAACCGGCACAGGCCACCATCATTCCAGTTGTTACCGTCTTGCGGCTGCCCCAGGAATCAGCCAGCAGACCAGTGGGAATTTGCATGATGACATAAATAATGGCGTAGCTGCCAGCCAGGGTCCCCATCACGGCGGCATCTTCTATCTGTAAATCCACCATGAGGCGATCCAGGACAACAGAGAGGGAAAGGCGGTGGAAGAAAACAATCAGGTAGGCCAAGGCCAGCGCGCTCCACATGATCCAGGCCAGCGTGGAGGTGTCGTGTTTTTGAAAAAACTGCTGCATTTTCATATAAGCAGATCTCCTTTGCCGTCTATTTCAACATGTTTATAAATATAGAGGGATTTGAATCCCTTGGCAGGACCTTCCCTTACTTTTACCTTATTTGCAGTTAAGAATCAAGGAGGTTTTGCAATGTCTTTTAAATAGTACAGTGTTGTTTTTGTGTTACAGAGTAATGTTATAATGGAAACAGTTTGGGAATTAAAGACGTGAGAATAAAGGAGCTTGCTATGTACAAGGGTTGGAAGGTGGCCCTGGCTGGCCTATGCATAAATATTTTGACCGGTTTTCCCTATGCCTGGAGTATTTTCGCCAGCGGGCTGAGTAGGGACCTGGGGTGGACCTATACCCAGGCTGCCCTGCCCTATACCGTTTTTCTTTTTACTTATGCCCCCGCCATGGCTTTAACCGGGCGCCTGCAGGACCGGTTTGGCCCGCGTTTGGTAATTATTACTGGTGGATTACTGGTTGGAATCGCTTCCATTCTCAGCGCCTTCCTGCTCACTCCTCTGGGGATTACCCTGATGTGGGGTGTTTTGTGGGGCTTGGGGGTGGCCTGCTGTTTTGCTTCAGTTACTCCCGCTGCAATAAAATGGTTCCCCCCAGAGCGCAAAGGCTTTGTTACGGGGATCGTGGTTTTCGGCATGGGGCTTTCTGCCTTTATTATGGCTCCCTTGGTTCATCTCCTCCTTTCCCGGCAGGGACTCCAGCAAACATTTCTCCTGATCGGGATAGCCCTGTTGGTGGGAGTATTCCTCTTGGCACAGTTGGTAGAAAACCCTCCTTCTGGTGATGAGGATAGAGGTCAGGAGGTGAAGACAGGTGGCATGAAAAAAATTGCACCTCAATCTCCCTGGGAGATTTTTCGTCACCCACAGTTTTATATGCTGTGGGCTATGTTTTGTCTTACCACAGGAACAGGGGTAACCTTTGTTACCCACATGGATACCATTGCGCGGGTGCATGCCGCTTATGAAATGGGTTTTATAATTGTTTCTCTTTTTGCCTTTTTCAATGCCAGTGGCAGGATAATAGTCGGACTTCTATCCGACCGCATTGGGCGGGACAGGTCCATGACACTGGTTTTCACAGCTATGGCTCTCATTGTAGGCGGAGTTCTCCTGGTTGAATCTCCTCTGATGCTGGCCGTCTCTGTTTCTCTGTTAGGGCTGTCTTATGGTGGCTTATTTAGCCTTTTCCCGGCGACTACCGCCAGCTTTTTCGGCGAAGAAAACTTCGGCCTTTTTTACGGTCTCATTTTTACCGCCTTAGCTGCAGGTGGTCTTTTCCCGCTCCTGGCAGGTTACCTATTCGAACTGCAGGGCGACTTTTCCCAAGCCTTTATGGTTCTGATAGCAGCCTGTTTGGCAGCGGTGGCGCTATCTTTCGTTGTGAGGAAGCTTGGTACGCCGCGTCTTTGAAATGCAACGGCTTATAATTTTAAAAAATAAGCGGGAGGTATGATCAGTGGAGATATCTTCCCAGGAAGAATAAGGTTTGCTATAATATATTTAATAATAGCTGCATTTTAAAGAGATATGCAGTAGATTATATAATATGAATGATTTTGATTGGAGGGTTTTTTTGGATTTCTCACTCTGCCACAAGATTACTGAAAATATAAATAAGGTGATGGTGGGTAAAGAGACGGCGATGAAAATGATTCTGGTAGCCCTGCTGGCGGAAGGCCACATTTTGCTGGAAGATGTGCCCGGGGTGGGAAAGACCCTCATGACCAGGACACTGGCCCGGAGTATAGGTGGGATTTTCAAGCGGATCCAGTTTACCCCGGATCTTCTTCCCTCTGACGTAACGGGCTTCAATGTTTATGACCAAAGGAGTGGGGAATTCAAGTTCCAGTCCGGTCCCATATTCTCTAATGTGCTGCTGGCCGACGAGATAAACCGCACGATTCCCCGCACCCAGTCCAGCTTGCTGGAGTGCATGGAAGAGGGACAGGTTACCGTAGATGGTGCGACCAAGCCTCTGCCCCAGCCATTTCTTGTGCTGGCCACTCAGAACCCCATTGAGCTGGAAGGAACATTTCCCCTTCCCGAGGCCCAATTGGATCGATTCCTGATGCGTATAGATCTGGGCTATCCTTCTCGTGAGGAAGAGCTCTTTATCCTAGAACGATTTCAAAAAGAGGACCCGTTGCCGGGGTTGGAAGCGGTGACAGAACCAGAGCAGATTGTTATACTGCAGAGGGGCAGAAGAGAGGTCCTTGTTTCTCCAGAGGTGAGCAACTATATTGTGACCCTGACAGAAGAGACACGCAGTTCACCACAGGTGCGTTACGGTGCCAGTCCCCGGGCTTCCCTGCATCTGATGCGTGCTGCTCAGGCGCTGGCAGCTGTTGAAGGCAGAGAATATGTACTACCTGACGATGTGAAATCCCTGGCTGTATCTGTCCTGTCCCATCGTCTTGTCATGGAGACTAAAGAGAAGATAAAGGGCGTAACACCGGCAGAGGTGCTGGAAGAAATACTAGATAAAGTGCCGGTGCCGATTCCTACGTTATCATGATGAGCCAGGGAATAGATGAACAGGTAAGCCAGAGCGTGTATGAAACCAGGGTTCCAACCGTTTTTATAACCGGACTATTCCAGTTTTTTGCTTTTCTTCTTCTATTCATATCCTTGCTATACGGACAGCAGGAGCTTGTTTTGCTGGCTCTTTTGGTGCTGGTAATGTTTGGCGGTTCCAGGCTCTGGTGCTGGTTGAGTTTAAAAAGAGTGAACTGCCGTTTAAGTTCTGCGAAAGAAAGAGCCTTTCCGAACGAGCAAGTTGCTCTAAAAGCAGAGGTGGCCAATGTCAAGTTTCTCCCCGTTTGGTTGCAGTTGAAGATTCCTGTTGATGCCAACCTGGTTTTTGCTTCTGGAGAACATGTGTTTACAGAGGAATGCAGTCTGCCCTGGTACGGCCGCTCTTCATGGCATTTGGAATTGAAAGCCCTGCGTAGGGGTTGTTTCCAGGTAGGGCCCCCTGTAATAAGAACAGGCGATCTTTTTGGGTTTTACCAGCGGCAGAAGAGTTTTTCTGATGCCAGGCAGATAGTGATTTATCCCCGGCTGGTTTCCCTGAATTATTTGTTTTCTCCTTTGAAGGAATTGTTTGGTAAACCTGGCCTGAAAAGCCCCGTTATTGATCCAGTTTACCCTGTGGCTACAAGGGATTACCGTGATGGTAGTCCTGCCCGACATATCCACTGGAAGGCGAGTGCACGCCAAAATCGCTTGCAAGAAAAGGTTTTTGAGCCTTCTTCCAAGAGGAAAATCTTTCTAATAGTGGATGTTGATTCATTCAGCAGTAGCAAAGAAGAGAATCTTTTTGAGCGTGCCCTGGAGGTTGTGGCTGCTATGGCCATAGAATTTGACCGTGAAAGAAGTTCCTATGGTGTTCTTTCTAACGGTTCCGTGGTGGGGGAAATGGCCGCTGAACTACCCGTAGCCGGTGGACCGCAGCAGCTTCCCGCTGCCCTGGAAATACTGGCCAGGTTGCAGATGAATCCTGCACAGGATATGAAAGAATTGTTAATGCAGAATATACAGCCCAGCGGCAGCCTGGGCTGTATATATTTTACGGCCTTCCCTGATGATAATTTTACGAATACTTCAGAGATATTCAAGCATTTTGGTATACCCGTGCTATATGTGTTGGGCAAGTCTAGTGTTTTAACCCTGCCAGATGATAAAAGGACCTGCCTGCTGGAGGAGCTCCACGGGGAAAATTTGGATTATACCGAGACTGATAGGAAAAGGATACTGCAGGAAGGGTGAAAGTAGATGCTTGGAGGTAAAAATAATCTTTTTGTTCTTTCAGCCGCAGGTATGGAGCTCAGCTGGCTCTATGCTCTATCCTGTTCCTTCTTTCTGCTTGCTGAGGCTCCACTATTTCCCCCATGGATTGCTGTCTTGTTCTTTCTGTTGGCAGCAGGATTGACCTCATTATTAAGAGGAAGAGGGTTGCGGATTATTGCACATATAATATTTCACCTTTTATTATACCTTGTCTTGCTCTTGTGGAGTCTCTATGTTTATGGCGCATGGGCGATGTCATTCTGGAGCGGAGCTTGGCTGGAATTGCTTTTTAAACAGCAGTATAGCTTGCAAGAAGGGTTTGTCCTTTTCCAAATCCCTTTTTGGAGCTTTATATTTTGGTACGGTGGATTGGCTATGGCGCTGCGTTCCTCTCAGTATTTCGGAGTTACCTCCCGCTTTGATATAGGTATTGTTGCTTTTCTTCTGACCTATATTATTATAGGTGCCGCCGAGCTTTCTTTTCCTAACGGTGGGCTCTTGATCGTCTCTTTTTTCTTATTCAGTATGCTTTCTATTGCCCTGGTACGTAATCTAGGAGGTTCCAAAGCCGATTACCTCCCTCGCTTTCGTGGCATAGGTTCAATTCTGGCATTTGCAGGCAGCGTCCTTCTTTTCGGAGCGGGTGCCCTGCTTTTTTTATTACCTTATCTTACCACGGCAGCAGAAAGAGGCTTGGTAATGGTAGAAGGAGCAGCAAGGCCGCTGGGGTCACTCATGACCAGGATATTACTTTTTATCTATGGTTCCAGGTCGGCGGTTGAGCAGGAAAGCCCTGAGGGTTTGGGCAGCCACCCTGGAGAAGGTATGGAGAGGGTTGAACCATCCTGGTGGGAGCTTTTACTGGAGCAGATCGTTGTCTGGAGTGGCCTGGGCATTCTGATACTATTGTTTTTAGCCCTGGCCGGTTGGGGCCTATGGTCTCTATGGAAGTGGTTTTTTACTCGTGAAGCGGTAACGAAAGAGCGAAAGGGGTTAGTAGAAGAAATCCTTCTTTGGCTGGTAAAACTGTATGTCCTCTTTAAGGAACTTACTCTCCGGGCGCGAAAAAAGCTGTGGCCTATAAGCATGGGGCAAGGAAGTGCAGCCGTATTTTTCCTACGTCTTGTAAAATGGGGAAGCTCATCTGGTCTTTCCCGTTCCCCAAATATGACTCCCAGAGAATACAGCAGCTTATTATGTCAATATTTCCCAGATATCAGAAAAGAAATAGAACTGATAGTGGAAGGATTCAACAGGGAGTTTTATGGAAAAAGGATCCTGGAAAAAGAACAGGCACATCTGCTCAAAAAGGCCTGGCGCAGACTTAGCAATCCCGTCATCTGGCCCAGGCGACTTTTTTTAAAATTGACAGGGATAAGCGTAGACCGGCAGCGTGGCGGCGGAATATTTTAACATCTACATCCAGAAACAGCCCAGGGAGATTGATTTACGGCAGATAATCCGACAAAAAACCTGAAATGAGACCTAAGCTTGCAAGCTTATTGTATCAGTGCTGTTGAATGAATTTTTGTTTAAAATAATATTGAATTAC
>SLJK01000147.1 GCA_007135125.1 Syntrophomonadaceae bacterium
AAACATAAACATAAACATAAACATAAACATTACCAGTATCCTTCTGCTTCTCTGTTTTCCGCGGCTTTTAAAGCCTTTCCCAGGCCTGTTGGGAAAATATTTCGCTGTAAAACCCTTCTTGTGCCAGCAGTTCTTCATGGCTTCCTTCTTCTGACATTTTACCGTCGTCCAGCACCATGATCTTATCCGCCAGCTGCAGGGATTTTATGCGGTGGGTAATTATTATAATAGTAGTGTCCCGGCTGATTTGGCGCAGGTTATTGATGATTGCCTCTTCCGTATAAACGTCTACCGAGGAAAAAGCGTCGTCTATGAGCAGGAAAGGGGGATTTAGCAAAAGAACCCTTGCCAGGGCCAGCCTTTGCTGTTGACCGCCCGAGAGGGTGATGCCCCTTTCGCCCACCATAGTCTCGTATCCTTCCGGAAACGCTTCGATTTCCTCGTCCAGCGCCGCTAATTTGGCCGCATTCTTAATCTCCGCCAGTGAAGCGTCAGGATAAGCAAAAGCGATATTTTCAGCAATGGTGGTCGAAAAAATAAAATTATCCTGCGGCACGTAGCCCAACTTTTTGCGCCAGCTTTTAAGCGGTACCTGTTTTAAAGGAATGTTATTTACCAAAATAGTGCCCTCATCGGGGTCAAAAAGGCGCAGGATGAGGTAAAACAAAGTCGACTTGCCGCTGCCAGTGCGCCCCGTGATCCCGTTTATTTTGCCGTAGGCAAAGGTGAGGTTTAGCTTATCCAGCACGGGAAGCTGGTCCTTTTCGTAGCGGAAGGTGACATTTTCAAAAACTATATCCCCCTCCGGGGTACTGCCCGGAACTTGCGGATTGGTGAAGGAAAGGGAAGGGGAGCTGTGGTGGCGGGAGTCGGAGCTGCCGTTTTGGCCGGGAGTTTGGTCATCGTTGTAACCGGAGCCGCCGGGGGCAGACGGGTGGTCGGTAATCTCCGGCATAGTCTGCAGCAGGCGATTTATTCTCTCCATGGAAGCCCGCCCGCGCTGCGAAATATTAATAACCCACCCGAAAGCAAGCATGGGCCAGGTTAAGAGGGCCAGGTAGCCGTTAAAGGCCACAAAATCCCCGATCGATATCTCCCCCTGCATAACCAGGTTGCCACCATAGAGAAGGACAATAATAAAAGTGGTAATGCTGAACAGATAAATAAGCGGGTTGTAGAGGCCCCACAGCTTATATAAAGCAAAATTTTCCTCCACATATTTACGGGAGGATTCTTCGAAGCTTTCTTTCATTTTTTCCTCTAGGGCGAAGGCCTTGACCACCCGGGAAGCAGTAATATTTTCCTGCACCACACCTGTCATGTCAGCAAAAGCCCCCTGCAAACTCAAGAAACGCCTGTATACCCTTTTACCCAGTTTCTGAAAGGCGATGGCGAGCAGCGGGAAAGGTATCAGCGCCAGGAGGGTGAGCCTGATATCGGCCGTGACAAACATAATTATCACAGCTGCCGCCGAGACAAAAATGGAGTCGATCAGCATCACCACACTGAAACCCAGGGAGGTCCTCACCGCCGTAATATCATTGGTGATATGGGCCATCAGGTCGCCGGTTTTGCGCTTAAGGTAAAATCTGGTGGAGAGCCCCTGCAGGTGATCGAAAAGTTTTTCGCGCAGATGTTTTTCCAGCAAGCGGGAGGTTCCGATAATATAAAGGCGCCACAGGTAGCGGAAGAAGGCGATGCCCGCAGCAGCGGCAAGTATGATAAAAATATACAAATGCAGGGTGCCGGTATCGGGTTGAGCGGAAAGCAGTTCGTCGGTGAAAATCCCCAGGAGCCTGGGGGTGACGAGCTGCAAAGAATCAACTATCAGGACCCAGATTATCCCCAGCACATAGCGCCATTTATATTCCAGGAAAAAATCTTTTAGAGTTAAGAATTCTCTCATATTATCTTGGCATAGCAGAAAAGAAGCCGCCCCCATCTCCACGGGAGCGACAACCTTCCATCCTTTTCCTTCTCATTATTTGAGGAAATTATCCAGCATGGAAAAGACAGACAGATAAGCGGACTTGAGGTTATCGTCATAAGCTTCCCCGGCATTAGCATACAGGGCCAGCACTTTATCATTAATACACCCCGGCCGGCCTGCCTGAATGCCTTGAACATCGACCGCGGAAAAGTTAAACCCGGCGGCAACCTTCTCCAGTGTTTTTTCGAACTTCACGTGCTTCACGACATTGGCAGAATAAAATCTCCAATTCTTGAAATGGGGGGTGCACACAAAATCCGCAACAAAATGTGTCAATATCCCCAATTCAAAAAAGTTGTCCACGCTGTTATGCATGTCCAGCACATACTCCATGCCCTGTTTAGGAAAATGGCGCCGGTAATTATAAAAAGGCATAAAATCAGCAAGCACGTTTCCCCTCAAGAAATCTCGCTGCTCTTTAGCCTCCATGGGAAAATGCTCCATTACTTTTAACGTAATAACGCGGTGCGTATTACCCGTCATTCAAAACTCACCACCAACTTGAATTGCCAGGGTTGACAAGGGGGTTGACAAGGGGACGGGGTACCTGTCAACTTTTCCGCCTCCATTTACATCCCCCGCTACCAGCTTGAAACTACAACTACATTATAACCCATTTCCTGCTCGTCTAGCAACGTCAAGGGCGTGGCGCCTTTTTGTGACGGTTACAACTAACCCCGTGACCCCGTGACCCCGTGAGTATTAGATGGGAAAGGATGCAACTTTTTCTTAAGTGTTTCGTCTTACTATATAAAGGAAAAATTAATCTTAATTACAAGGTTGGGGGAATGCATCTATTTTCGGTAAAACAAATTAGTAAGAAAGCCGGGTGATTAGTAAAAATAGAAAACCTGGCAGGCATATCGAAAAGGAAAACCGGCTAAACAAACCGAAGTAGAAGTAAACAATCCTCAAAGAATCTCGAAAAGGGAGCCCAAAAGGCACTTCCTTTAGAAATTCCAGAAGGAGATTTCAAGTAAATTTTCTAAGGAGAGCGTTCAGTGAAAAAATATTACAAGTACGTGGCGATAATCTTAATGACAACGCTGGCTGCAGCAGTAGTTTCGGCAGCAGCGGGATGTTCATCTCCTTTCTCAGGGCGGGATGACAGCCCCCGGCAGGAGCTGGAGATCCTGGAAGCTCAGCTGGAAGAGCTAAGAGAGCAAAACCGCCTTTTGCAAGAACAGCTGGAAAGTGCCGAGGACCAATTGGCAAGATGGAAAGAAGCATACGCGGAACTGGAAGAAGATAAGATCTATTGGCAGGAAAAATTCCGGGAAACCCGGGAAGGTAATGGTGATGAAGAGGGGGGTGAGGAAGCTGCACCCAGCGGCGACAGCAGCGACAGCAGCGGGGGAGCGGACAGGCCCGGGGCGGGTGCCGGTCCGAGCGCCAACGGGGAAGTGGTCTACCTTACTTTCGACGACGGGCCCAGTAAAAACACCCTGAAAATCCTGGACATTTTGCAAGAGTATGGAATCAAAGCTACGTTTTTTGTTATCGGTAATAATCAGTCCGGCGATAGCGGTATCTACCGGCGGATTCTGGCAGAGGGGCACGCCCTGGGAAACCACACTTACACCCACAACTTTCACGAGATTTACCGGTCGCCGGCTGCTTTCATGGAAGATTTTCTGCGAATGGAACAGTATATACTGAAGCAGACGGGGATGAAAACGGATATTATGCGTTTCCCCGGGGGATCCAGCAGTGCCATGGCTCAAGAAGTCTCCACATACAACATCATTGTGGAAGATCTCATTTCCAAGGTAGAAAACCGGGGCTACGATTATTTTGATTGGAACGTTTCTACGGGGGATGGCAGCGGTGATTTGAGCAGCGAAGAGATTATCGATAACGCCCTGGAAGGGGCCGGGCGCGTGGATGGCGATCTGGTGGTGCTTTTCCATGATAGCGAGAACCGCCACACTACCGTGGAAGCGCTGCCGGCTATAATCGAAACATATAAGACCTGGGGCTACCGGTTCGATGTTTTGAACAAGGGCGCGGTAGAAGTTAAGCACCGCTGACCGCCGCTGCCTGGACAGTAGTGACCGCCTCTGCTTGAAAGCAGTGACCGGCGCGACGCCTATCCAACTAACGGTGCCTTGCCGCCTTCTTGACAACCCCTGCCGTCAACGTTTTAGGCATGTCAGCTGCGGGCGGTGCGCATATAAACAAGCAGGGCGGCAAATAAAAAAGCCGCGGCCAGGGCTTCGACTGTTTCCTGGATCACAAAATCCACCAGGAAATAGGGGGGGACCGCTCCACCTGTCAGCGATTCGCTTAAAGACCTGCCGACCCGGAAGTATAAATTTTCCGTGACCCGCAGCAGGGTGCTGATCGCCACTAAACCGTATAAAATGGTGCCCACCACGGCATAGGGCAAGATCTGCGGATTATCCTTTAAGGGCTGGCGATAACGCAGGAGAGCCCACAACAGCGGTGCTACCATTACCGCAAACACTGCCCCTTCGATAAATTTTTCCGGAATGCCCAGCAGAACGCTTCCGTAATCAGCAAGAACGTGGCGGGGATCCCCGGCATCTTCGATAAGCATCAGGACGAAACTTGCCGAAGCCCAACCCCAGAATCGTGCATAGGTCTCCTTGCCCTGCTGGTGGTAAACGCCGCATAAATAGCTGCCATGCCAAAAAATAAGTGCCAAAAACCCCCACTGGATCCACTCCACCGGTGAACCCTGGCGGAAAAGATGCCACCAGGCTCCTTTTAGGGCTCCCACCTGGGAAAGTCCATAGACATCAACCACGTAAACAGCTGCCCAGGCCAGGGTCAGGAGCAAGAAAGTTCCTGCCAGGATCAGCAGGGCCGTGCGGTGGTGTCCCTGCCGGTAGGATTCCCAAAAGCTCGGCCGGGACTCCGCAGAATTTTCATGCGTAACATGGGGCAACTTGAGTTCCTCCTTTTTGAGATGCTTCTTTATTATAAATGTTATAAAGATTCCATGATAGATTCTAGATTATATCACAAAATCCTCCAGCAAGTACCTGAACCCGGCAGCAGTTGCAGAAACAAGATTTAAAATACTTTGAAATATGTCCCCGCTAATAATTTATGCCCTTGCATGATCAGATTAACAGTTGCCTTGTCAGACAGCGTGTTAAAGCAGGTGCTTTGCGAATTAATTCATTTACTCTGCTTACCTCTCACCATTAAAAGTTGACAGGTACCCCGTCCCTTGTCAACATTGTCACCAGGTTCAGCCCGAACGTTTGCCCGCTCGCCTTTTGGCGACTATACATTTTTCTAAAAAATTAGTAAAATGGGAGGTAGGGGTTGCCGATTATGAAAAAACCTGGAAAATTAAAACGCCTGAGGACGGTTCTGCTGGTCTGCCTTCTGCTAAGCATGGGTTCTACGGCTCTTGCTCACCTACCGCGGCTTGTTGGCGATGAAGAGGTGGTAAGGGTCAACGATCCGGAGGTATCCCAGGCTTTTTATGCCCAATTGAGTGGTAGGCCGGCCCTGTACGAGATCAATTCTTCTGGGGAATTTCTACTCTATGTCAGCCTGCTGGTTCCTGATCTGCCGGGTATTGAAACGGATATCTCCGCCCGGGTTTTAAAGGTCGACGGGAGCAGTGAAGAGCTCCTTTTCTTCCTGGACGGAGAGGAGCACCGCTGGGAAGAATTTTACGAGCCCTTTGCCGGGGACCGTTATTTAGAGGGCCCGGAATATGAAAAAAGGGTGTCGCCCGGGCTCTACCGTATAGAAGTTTCCAACCCGCACCAGCGAGGCAAGTACGTTTTAAGCGTGGGAAAGCGGGAGGTTTTTACTCCGGCGGAAACACTGCACACTTTGAAGGTCCTGCCGTCACTGAAGAGGGATTTCTTTGAAAAAAGCCCCCTGACGGCCTACTTCAACCTGGTGGGCCTGTTCATGTTGGTCGTGGGCGTGGTGCTGGCCGTGCCTATCTATTTTCTCCTGCGCCAGGGCTTACGCAAATAACGGCGGCTGACAAAAAGAGGCGCAAGTTTACGATCAAACTAGCAGAACTCCCACGCCTTTAGTTATCTGTACCAGTTAAAATCACCGTTTTCATAGTATACAAAGCAACAATTTTTTTTGGTGGGCTCAGCACCCTGCCTTGGGAGGCGGGGAATAGTTGGGGAGCAGGCGGTGAACCGAGATGATGATGAGGAATAATAATCACGAAACTGTTGATGAAAGAAGAATAAGGCGCCTCAATTATAAGCCCCTTGCCGGTGGACCCATTGCCTATTGGATGAGCCGCGACCAGCGCGCAGATGACAACTGGGCCCTGCTCTATGCTCGGGAGCTGGCCCTTACCGCCAAAGAGCCCCTCACCGTTGTATTTAACCTGCTACCTGAATACCTGGGCGCGACCCTCCGCCACTACAGGTTTATGCTGAATGGTTTGCAGGAGCTGCAAGCAAAACTGGCCCGGCTAAACATTGGTTTCTACCTCCTTGCCGGTAAGCCGGAGGAAGAGCTGCCCCGCTTCTGCAGGGAACACGGTACCGGGGCGCTGGTCACTGACTTTTCACCCCTGCGGCACAATTCCAGGTGGAAGACAAAAGTGGCCGCGAGAGTATCCGTGGCCTGTTTCGAAGTTGATGCCCACAATATCGTTCCTTGCTGGGCAGCCTCGCCCAAGCAGGAATATGCCGCCTATACCTTGAGGCCTAAGCTGCATAAGCTGTTGCCGGAGTTTTTGACGGATTTCCCCTTACTCCATGTCCATCCCCACGGGAGGGCTGAAAAACCTTCTCCGGCTCCCTGGGGAAAAGCGGAAAAGTTTCTGAAGATGGACAGGGAAGTGGTGGAAATCAGCCGGTTCAGGCCGGGAGAGGGAGCGGCGTATGAGGCGGTGGATTTCTTTTTAAGCCATGGGCTGCCTCGTTACCACGCGGAGCGCAACGACCCCACCAGGGAGGGGCAGTCGAATCTTTCCCCCTACCTGCATTTCGGCCAGCTGAGCGCCCAGCGTCTGGCCCATGAAGTCCGGCTTGCAGGAGAAGAGGGGGGCAAGGTGGATGCCTTCCTGGAGGAGCTGGTGGTGCGCAGGGAATTGTCCGATAACTTTTGCTTTTATAACGACCATTATGATGGGGTGGAGGGATTTCCCCGTTGGGCGCGGGAGTCTCTGGAGAAGCACTGGGCGGACCCCAGGGAATATCAATACACAGTGGATGATTTTGAAAGCAGCCACACCCATGATCCTCTCTGGAATGCTGCCCAGGAGGAGATGGTGCTCACAGGCAAGATGCACGGCTATTTGAGGATGTACTGGGCCAAAAAGATCCTGGAATGGACGGAGTCTCCCCGGCAGGCCATGGAGACAGCCATCTACCTGAATGATAAGTACTCCCTGGACGGGCGCGACCCTAACGGATATGCCGGTATCGCCTGGAGCGTGGGAGGAGTCCATGACCGGGCCTGGGCTGAACGGCCCATCTTCGGCAAAATTCGCTACATGAGCTACGGCGGCAGCAAGTCCAAGTTTAATATAAAGAGCTACATTGAAAAAGTGGCTTCATATGCGGGTCAAGAGCAGTAAATAAATGTGAGTCAAGAGCAGTAAATAAAAAGTGGATTTTAAGGTTATTCAGGAGGTGGAGCGTGTGCAAGCGGAAATAAAAATAGGGGTCAGCTCCTGCTTATTAGGTAATCCTGTCCGTTATGACGGGGGCCATAAGCATGACCGTTACCTAACGGATACCCTGGGCAAATATTTTCAGTTTGTGCCTGTGTGTCCCGAGGTAGAATGCGGTTTGCCGGTGCCCCGTGAAACCCTGCGCCTGGTGGGTGATATCGAAAACCCTCGCCTTTTGACTTCGCGTTCCGGCCGGGATTATACTGAGCAAATGCAGCAGTTTAGTGCCAGGAGGGTGGAGGAATTAGCAAAGGAGAACCTGTGTGGCTTTATCTTTAAAAAGGATTCACCCAGCTCTGGCCTCTTTCGTGTAAAGGTTTACCACCCGTCGGGCCAATCTTCCCTTAAAATGGGCAGGGGCTTCTTTGCTACAGCGATGGCGGGACGATTCCCCCTGCTGCCCATGGAAGAGGAAGGACGCCTTCACGACCCTGTCATACGGGAAAACTTTATAGAGCATGTCTTTAGCTGCAGGCGCTGGAGAGATTTTGTGGAGGACCGGCCGGATTACAAAAAGCTTATTGCCTTTCACACCAGGCAAAAACTTCTTCTCATGGCCCACAGCCCGCGGCACTATGCCATCCTGGGGAAGCTGGTTGCCTCCGGCAAAAAACAGCTAAAAGAACAGTTGCTGGCAGACTATGAAATGATATACATGGATGCTCTCTCCAACTTTTCCTCCCTAAAAAAACACACCAACGTTATGCAGCATATTATGGGTTACTTTAAAGAGCGCATCACCTCGGACGAAAAACAAGAGCTGCTGGAATTGATCCGGAATTATAGGGAGGCGTTGGTGCCCCTGACGGTTCCTTTAACGCTAATTAACCATTATGTGCGCAAGTATGATATTGCATACCTGAAGAAACAGGTTTATCTATCTCCCCACCCCGCGGAGCTCATGCTGAGGAATCACGTCTGATACCACGAGAAAGCGGGAGGGGGAAAGGGCTGTATTTTCCGGCAGAGTTTTTTAAAAGCTCTTTTGCAGCCCTCTTCTACCTTGGAGAGGAAACTCAGGGTTCTGGTGTGCTGCTGTCTTCCGCTGCCCAGGTGTGCACACTGTCTTTTGCATCTGACATAACTGCATTCCGAAGTTTAACGGAAATAATGGAAATATTTTTGCCCTTAATAAAGGTGCCCTTATCCCGGTGCCGCTCGTAATGGCTCTCCCTGTAGTAGCTGTCGTTAGCGGTGGGAAGTACCGTCGCCGTGCCGTAAAGGGTGCAGCTGATGGGTGGCTCGCCGCCTTTTCCTGTGTTGTAAAGAAGCAGCGCTACCTCCGGGTTTTCCTTGAGGTGCTTAACTTTGCCGGAATCAGTCCTGCTGCTCATAATAAGCAGATTTTCTGGGGGTAAATAGGTAAAGACCATCAGGAAAGCATGGGGGCGATTGGCGTAACTGGTCGCTAAAGTGCAAAACTTTTCCCCGTTAAGCAGCCGAAGCATTTCTGCGGGTAAATTCATGCCGTAGTACCTCCGTTATCTTGTTTGCTGTCAAACCGTATTCCTTTCCTTTCCTTTCCTTTCCTTTCCTTTCCTTTCCTTTCCTTTCCTTTCCTCTTCTCTTCTCTTCTCCCCAGAGCTCTCTTCACTCTCCTTACATTATATTGCAAATATTGTGGGAATAAAATATAATTTAAGTTATTTGCAGCTGTTTTTGCAAATAGCAAAATTTTCTTGATGGTTGGCAGGAATTCTCAGTAATGTCGTAGAAAATATTTACATTTAATATATCCCCCGG
>SLJK01000096.1 GCA_007135125.1 Syntrophomonadaceae bacterium
CCCGCCGCTTCGTTAACGGTGATGAATGTCTGCCTCTTATTCAGAATGTCCAGGATTTTCTGGGCTATCTGGAGGAGGACGGGGAAAATGCCGATGATGTGGTCTTTTTCCAGGGTTGGGCATGCGGTCCTTGTCGCTACGGCCTCTATGCCCCGACCCAATCTTTAATTCTTAACCGGGCAGGATATGGAGAAGGAAAAATATTATCCGTCAAGTTGGATGATGCTGTAAACAGATTTGGCTATAAATTTGCGGTAACTTTTTATGCGGGTATGATGGCTATGGATGCTCTTTATAAGCTTCTTCATGCTACCAGGCCCTATGAACTGGATAAAGGTGTCAGTGATGCTCTTTTTGACAGGTATTCTGCCAGACTGGAAAGACTGATAGAAGGTCATCGCTTTACCCTAACCCAATTGCTTTCCGGAAGTTACATGCGCTCTTTGCAAAAATTGTTAAATGAGGCAGCAACAGAGTTTGCCGGTGTTCCGAGATCCGACGAGCAAAGACCCCTTATCCTGTTGGGAGGAGAGTGGTATGTCCGACTGGATGAACGCTGTAACAGGCAGATCATAAGAAAAGTAGAAGAAGAAGGGGGCGAAGTATCCTTGGCTCCTGCTGCCGAGTTATTTGGTTATACTGTGCTGATCAACTACCATGAAGCCCTGGCTGCTTTCAGCCTGGATAAAAATTTGCGTAATTTCCTTACCAGAACCGGCTATAGTTTGGCCAGCTGGTTGGCACAGAGGAGCGAAAAGATGGTGGAAGCTTCTCTTGACGGGCTGCTCAGGCATGGTCATGAACCTTCTCCTGTGGAAATCAGGGAAAATGCCCAGAAATATGTTTCGAAGCATTATGGGGGAGAACCTCCCATGGCTATCGGCAGGATATGCTCGCTGGGGAGGAAAAAGGAGGTAGGAGGGGTTATTTTCGTGAATCCCTTTACTTGTATGCCGGGATCAGTGGTAGAATCGCAAATGGGAGCACTCAGAGAGGAGCTGGGTCTTCCCATGGTGACTTTATATTACGACGGCAAAGAAAGTGCCAACCGTGATGAGTTTATTGAATCCCTGGTTTTTCAGGCACGGCAGAAGGTAGTGGCTCCGTGATGTTTTTGTAAACTTGAAGTATCAAAAATGCCCGAATAAAGGGAATCCGGGAACAGGGCAGAACATATTACCGTAGACTTGAATATTATGGTTAGGAGCACAGGATATATGCCCCGTTCCCTGGTTTTTATTACCTTTTTTTATGTGCTGGGAATTGTCCTGGGACGCTATCTTTTTTCTGCTCCACTTTCTGGTTACCTGCTGGTCGGGGCCCTGGTCTGGTCTTTGTTGAATTTGCGGTGGAATAGAACAGGTGTGCAGGTCCTTTTTCCCCTTTTGCTGGTTTTTCTATTTGCAGGCAGCTTGGCCTGCAATTTTTTTATAGGGCAGGCGGTAGGAAATATCCGGGAGTTTACTGGTGAGAAATGCATCCTGACCGGTATGGTTGAGGATGAGCCGTTTTGGCATGAAAAAGAGGTGGTTTTTTCTCTCCGCCCTGAGATAATTAAAGTGGTGGGTGAAGATGAGGAGCATGCTGTAAAGGGTGCAGTCCGAGTCACTCTACGGTTGGATGATATATATAGTGTTAGTGCGAAAAACGGAATAGAAAGTAAGGAAAGAGTTCTTCCTCCTATTGCTTACGGGCATAAGTTTTCCCTGCATGGCGTTCTGCACGAACCTGCTGCAAAACGCAATCCCGGTGGTTTTGATTATCGAGCTTTTCTGGAGACCCAGGGGATGGCTGCCATTTTTTACGGTTCAATTGATGGAGCAAACTACCTGGGGGTTTCGCCGGAACTTTCCCTTGTGCGAAGCAAAGCCATCGAGGCTAAGGAAAAAATGTCTGCGGTTTTAAAAGCCTTCCTTCCGGAAAGGGAGGGGGGTCTGCTGGTAGGTATGCTTTTTGGAGAACGGAGAGCTCTGGATCCTGCTGTGGAACATTTTTTCCGCCACAGCGGAGTGGCTCATCTGCTGGCTGTTTCAGGCTTACATGTGGGACTGGTTGCAGGAATGCTACTGCTATTGGGCAGAAAAATGGGCTTGAAAGGGTGGACTGCCTTTTTGTTTTCTGCCATCCTGCTGTTTGCTTATGTTTATATAACAGGAATGAGGCCCGCAACATTGAGGGCATTTATTATGTTTCTTCTGGGGCTTGGGGCAGTTCAGTTGGGTAGGATGAAGGATCTTCCCGTAGCTGTATCTGCAGCAGCGCTGCTCTCTCTTTTATACAATCCCCTGCTTCTTTTTACTGCCGCTTTCCAGCTGTCTTACGCTGCCACCATTTCCATCCTGGCTTTAGCACCTCCATTGGAGAAGTATATATCCAACTTATTTCTGTCTTTTTCAAGGGGGGGTATTTCTTCCTCGCCCTTTCCCAATCTTAAGCATTATACATCACCGGCCACCCAACTTCCTCCAGCATCAAAATCCGTTGCGGCAGGAGTTCTGCCTTATATTTCTTCCCTTGTTGCCGTTACTGCAGCTGCTCAACTGGGAATTATACCCCTTATTGCCACCTATTTCGGCGAAGTCTCCCTGATGGCCCTGCTTACAAATATCCTGATCCTTCCCGTTATGGCCCTGGTGCTGGGAATCGGTCTTGCTGCTTCCCTTGTTGGGCTTATTGTTCCTGCGGCCGGGTCGGTTATTAACCTGGCAAGCTATCCCATGCTGCAATATATTCTCTGGGTGGTAGAAAACATTGCCGCTTTTCCTTTTGCTTCCCGCGAAGTTTTCCCTTTGCGTACCGGGGAGGTGTTGTTCTATTATGGAATTCTTTTTTTCCTGGGGCTTGTGGCCTCCGGGTATTACTCCCGCCTGAAGAACCATTGGGGTGCTTTTCAGCTACGGGTTAAGGTTTTTCACATCGTGATTTCCGTCATGTTGGTTTTTCTACTATGTATCTGGTGGGGTTTTCCCTGGCAGGAAGAGGGAAATCTGGAAGTAGTGTTTCTGGACGTGGGGCAGGGCGATGCAATTTTTATTCAAACTCCGGGAGGTAAAAACCTCATGATAGACGGCGGAGGAGGACCTGCTTACCGTGAGGATATCGAACGCGTGGGGCACCTGGTTTTAATTCCTTTCCTGCAGCATCGCCGCGTAAAGCAACTGGACGCTATTATTATCACTCATCCCCATGAAGACCACTTCGGAGGATTTCCACCACTCCTGGAGCGGTATGAAGTAGGTATGCTGGTTACTAATTCGCAAGAGACCGACAACGCAGCTTACCTTGAGTTGTTACAGCTGGCGGAGAAAAAAAATATTCCCCGGGTCATTTTACAGGAGGGGGACCGTATAGCCTTAGAGCCTTCGCTTGATTTAGCAGTATTAAATCCGCCGTCGCGACTTTTTAATAGTACAGAAAGCGATTATAATAATAATTCTCTGGTTTTGAGCATGCGCTACAAAGAAATCAGCTTTCTGTTTACGGGAGATATAGAAGCAGCCGCAGTGGAGCAAATGCTAAGAGAAGAAATTGCCATGGAAAGCCAGGTGCTAAAAGTGCCCCATCATGGAGGCTTTCTGGATAATATTTGCCCTTACCTGGAGGCAGTTGCTCCTGAAGTTGCTGTTATCACTGTGGGTAACAATCCCTTTAACCATCCTCATCCTGAGATCGAACTAGCCCTGGCACAAAGGGGTATTAAAGCATTCAGGACCGATCTTCATGGTGCAGTTATGCTGCAGACCGATGGACTTAAATGGGAATTAGAGAGTATGCTTACTCCATATGCCGTTCCTTAACGCGCGAAACAGGTGCCGCTGGTGCAGCACCTATAGAGGAACAAGCACTGGATGCCCACTTATGAATTATTTAGTCGAGCAGCAAAAACAGGATCTTTATATTATGCTTTTAAGCTAGTCTTTTATCTCCTCCACTATAGCCTGAAGATGCCATAAAATATCTTCCAGAGAGTCCAGGATGGCAAGATAAAGGGAAGAAGAGCGGGGCAGGCAGAGACCTTTTATTAAGCGGTCCTGGTGTTCCAGGGCAAATTGCCGGGAGAGCTGCTTATATTTTTTCTTTTCATTAAGGACGTGGTCGACCAGGACGGCATTCCTGGTAAGGAGGATATCATTCAGATGAGCAAAAAGGTTTCCTACTCCCCGAAAGATCTCTTCCAGCTCGGTGACAGCTTTTTCGGTAAAGAGAATCCCTTCTTTGTTCTTAGAGCTAATTGAGGAGCTCAGTTTTTGGAGATCAAAATTAATTTTTTGATAGTGGCTCATTATAGATGCAGCTGCGGCGATTTCTTCTGCTTTGTAAGATAGATCATCAGCGACCATTTTCTGAACCTCTTCGGTCAGCGATTTTATTTCTTCTGCTTTTTTCTCCACTTCTTCCAGGTATCTTGGATTTGCTTTGTAAAATCCCTGAAAAAGCATTTTTAGCCCTTCTTGCAAATGCTCTGTTATGCTTTCAATTTTTTCAGCCAGTTCGATATTCAAGTCTTTTAACTTTTGGCCCATTTGCTTGTCACCTCTTACCCTTGTAGTGTAATTATACTGTTATTATACCAACCAACAGCAATTATGTAAAAGTTTTTTTATAATTCAGTTAACTATTGCAGACGCTGCTTGTTTTCTGAAAAAGCTGCAGTTGAAGGATTTTAAAGGTTAATGCAGAAAACTTATATTGCAGGGCTTTAATTGTATGACGAGGTTAAATTTAATATATAAAGCCAAGTTTATTCATGGAAGTTGCCGGGGAGGTGAAAAAAATAGTTATTGATGTTCATGTGCATGTTTTTCCTCCTGCTGTTATAGAGCAGATAGAGGATTACCTCTGCAAGGATGCTTTTTTAAAGGAGATATGCAGCAGCCCGGTGCATAAATATGCTACAGTGGAAGATTTGTTGCAGGAAATGGATAGATGCGGGGTAGATAAAGCTGCTATCAGTGGGTTTGCTTCCTCTGATGAGGGTCTTTGTCGTGAGATGAACGCTTATGTCCTGGAATCTGCAGCGCAATATCCGGAGCGTCTGATACCCATGGCGGTGATTAATCCTCTTGCGCCTGGGATGGAAAAAGAGCTTTCGCAACTCGGTGAAGCTGGATTTGCCGGTGTAGGGGAGCTATTTCCCTGGGGACAGGATTTTTCACTGGAGAGCGCTGCAGCGGACAGGCTGGCGGCCTTATGCAGTGAGAGGAGCCTCCCACTATTGCTGCATGTCAACGAGAATGTCGGGCACCATTATACTGGGAAAGGTGATATTTCTGTCAAGGAGGCCGCTCTATTTGCTTCTGCACACCGCGAGCTGGTGATTATCTTTGCCCATTGGGGCGGGGGGCTGCCTTTTTTTGAACTGATGCCGGAGCTACGGGAAAAGTTGGGTAATGTTTATTATGATACCGCTGCAGGCCCTTTTCTTTATGATAAAAGTATTTACCGAGTAGCTAGGGAGATCGGCGTTTTGGATAAAATACTTTTGGGTACCGATTATCCTCTGCTCTCCCCTAAACGCTATCTAAGGGAACTGGAAGAATCGGGGCTGGTACCGGAAGAGCTAAAAAAAATCTGTGGAGAGAACGCTCGGCGCCTATTTTTCGGTTCCCAGGAGCATGTGCATACTGATTAATTTCATCATATCTGTTCTGCTGAGAATTCCTACCAGCTCGTTATTTTCAATTACAAGAACCCTGCCTTCATTCTCAGCAGCCATCTTCATCATTACTTCAACTGCATCTTGATCTGGGGAAACTGTTATAAGTTTTTCTAAAGGTGTCATTATTTCAGCGGTTGTGGTGGTGCCCCATTTTTCTTGCGGGATATTCCGGAGCTGGTGAAAAGTTACCAGGCCCTTCAGATCTCCATGGAGTGTTACAGGAAAAGCACCAAACCTGTGACGGTAAAAGTGATCTACCAGTTTGTCCAAGCCCAGCGAAAGCGGGACCGTTTGGACCTCGGCGCTCATTATTTGTTTGACGGGTACCCCTTTGAGGGCCTGGTGGAAAACAAGCTGGTTATAACTTGCTTGTCCAGCCTGAAAAAGCAACCATCCCAGGAAAATATACCATATTCCCCAGATCAGTGCGTATTGAAAAATCATGAAAAATCCCAGGGCGATGGCAAAAAAGGCAAAAATGCTGCCTACTATTACGGCGTAACGGGTAGCACGCAGCATGTTTTTAAGGAAATACCATATCCCTGCTCTTAAGACTCTTCCTCCATCCAGGGGAAAAGCGGGGATAAGGTTAATGACCCCTACCACGAAATTTATTCTGGCCAGAAACGCTACAACGTGGCTGAGGGGTAGATTAGGAGGCAGGAGTTGGTAGACCCCCAGGGCGATCACTCCCAGGACCAGACTGGTGGCAGGGCCAACCAGGGCAATCTTAAGCTCTGTGCCCGGTTGTTGGGGTTCTTCTTCCATCTGGGCTACCCCTCCGAAAATAAAAAGAGTTATCTTTCTGATGGGAATGCCCTTGCTGATCGCCATTAAGGAGTGGGCCAACTCGTGGAGAAGGACGGAGACAAAGACCATGATAGTAGTAATGACACCCATGGACCAGTACACAGTAGGGGTAAAATCTTCTGCCTCCAGGGGGAAATAATGACTGGCCAGGGTAAAACTGAACAGTGCAAAAATTAGCAGCCAGCTGTAGTTTATCTCTATATCAATTCCCAAAATATTACCTACCTTAAAAGAACCATTCATCTTTTTTTGCTCCCTGTCTCCTTCTTGGATATTATAATTTAGTTATGGGTCAAATTTGCAGTTATTTTCTGCTCCTGCTGGCCCTATAGAAGCCATGAAAGGCCGGTTGTTGGTGCGTATCTTGAAAAAGCTTCTTTACCTAAATTTCCACTAATCGAGTGTTATTTCCTCCTTTCAGCAGGAAGAATTCACATTTTTGTAGACCTTGTAAAACCGCGTAATTTTGAACACCTTTTTTTTGCCTGTTTTATCAGGCAAATTTCTGCTATAATAGAAACAGTTATAAAGAAAAATGGAAACTGGTGCTAATAAAATGAATAAATTTATCATAGCCAGGCCAGGTTATCCTTATCTTCTTGGCTGTGGATTAGTAACTGTTATTACTTATATGATGTTTCCCCCAGCTTCTCCTTTTTTTCTGCTTTTAACACTTTTTATGGGGTATTTTTTTCGCAATCCACGAAGAATACCTCCCCCGGGGGAAAGGTTGGTACTTTCACCGGCAGATGGAAGGGTAATGAAAGTAGATCAGGTTTATGAGCCGTATTTTATACAGGGAGAAGCTTTAAAAGTAAGTATTTTCCTCTCTCTATTTAATGTACATATTAACCGGGCCCCTTTTGGCGGTATTATTTCTTATTGTCATTATATCCCCGGCAAGTATCTGGCTGCGTTTAAAGAAGAAGCCCCTGTTGAAAACGAACGTAACCTGATTGGCATGGAGACCGCTTGCGGTAAAATGCTACTGGTACAGGTAGCAGGTTTAGTGGCCAGGAGAATAGTGTGCTGGGTTAAGCCTGATGAGAATGTTGGTGCCGGAACACGTGTGGGCATGATTAAGTTTAGTTCCTGCACTGAACTTTATCTTCCGCTTGGAGTTGACATAAAAGTGAAAGAGGGTGAAAAGGTACGTGGAGGAGAAACCGTTCTGGGGCAATTTTAAGGAAACGATAAAGAGAAACACCCCTCACTTTTTTACCATGGGGAATCTCGCCCTGGGAGTGCTGGCTTTGCTGTATGCCCTGGAGAGCCAGTTTGAGCTTAGCATTTCCCTTATTTTGATAGCAATGGTGTTAGATGGAGTTGATGGAAAACTGGCCCTTAAGTTAAAAGTTAGCAGCGAGCTGGGGAAGCAACTGGATTCCCTTTCCGACCTGGTATCTTTTGGTGCTGCTCCTGCTGTACTTTTTTATGCTATGTACTTTCACCAGGCCGGGGTGGCAGGATTGCTACTTACCCTTTTATTTCCCCTTGCAGGAGCTTATCGTTTAGCCCGGTTTAATATTGTTTCTGGGGATGCTTCCTGTTTTAAAGGCCTTCCGATCACAATTGCCGGAGGGGCCCTGGCCGCGATGGCCATTCACCCTGTATTGGCCGAAAGCTGGCCGGCCCTTTTGTTGGTTCTTTCCCTGGTCTTCCTTATGACCAGCAAGGTTCCTTATCCGGCTCCTAAGAAAGGACAGCAGGAGGCCAATCCTTTCATTTTTCTGGCATTTTACATGGTTGTAATTGGATTTATTATAGTGGTACTTCTGGTGCCTGAACTTGTTATTTACCTGTTGGCATCCTATATAGTTTTCGGGTTCTTAAGCGGATTTTTGAAACTGCTAAAAGATGCCGAAGAACCTCTGTTGTCTTTGCCGTGGAGTAATAAAGGAAATATGTGATTATGTTTTGTGTCAAGGATGACTTCCTACCGGAAAAATGCGAGTGGAGGCGATATCTCCCGAAGAGAGCTCTAAGATGGATGGAGATGGAAAAGCGCCTTTGAGCTGGTTGGTCTCTTGACAAACACTATATTTGGTGCTAAAATTACCTTTGTCCTTAAGATACAGGACCTTTACAACGCGGGGTGGAGCAGTCAGGCAGCTCGTCGGGCTCATAACCCGGAGGTCGCAGGTTCAAATCCTGCCCCCGCAACCATCATTGTTTCTGTATGTAAATAGCGGAAAATGCTATTTACATACAGTGTTTTTTAATTTAAGAGGGGTTTATCTCTTTGTGCCTGAAGAAGCCTCACGGTTCTTGAAGTGGGAGCTGAACTCGGCACAATTGAATATAACAAACTTTATTGGGCAGTGGAAAGTTTAGAGGCGGGCCCCTGTGGAAGTTATTAACGAGGCGAATTCAGGCTCACGTAGCTCAGGCGGCAGAGCGTATCCTTGGTAAGGATAAGGTCACCGGTTCGAGTCCGGTCGTGAGCTCCATGGCGGCGTAGCTCAGTTGGTTAGAGCATACGGTTCATACCCGTAGAGTCCGGGGTTCGAATCCCTGCGCCGCCACCATTTATGTTTTATTTTTTTGAGGCATTATTTTTTAGTTATTGCAAATAATAACATCGAATAGTTGTGGCAGTAGACTTGTCAGTAGCTTACAGGTAGCGATGCAAATTTAGACAAAGGGAGGATTCAGGAGGAGATGGCCAAGAAGAAGTTTGAAAGGAAGAAGCCTCATGTTAACGTAGGGACGGTAGGGCATGTGGACCATGGCAAGACCACGTTAACCTCTGCTATCACGTATTGTTTGGCGACGAAAGGTTATGCGGATCGAACTGATTTTGAGATGATTGACAAAGCGCCTGAGGAGCGGG
>SLJK01000062.1 GCA_007135125.1 Syntrophomonadaceae bacterium
CCAGGGTTGGCGATACACCGGAACCGGAGTACAAGATGGATGTTTCTCTGGGCAAAGGTCCAGCGGTAAAGGTGAAGGATTCTTCGATAATCTGTCATCCAAAGGTTATTGAACTGATGGTTAAGACTGCAGAAAAAAATAATATTCCCTTTCAGATGGAAGTTCTGGAAAGGGGTGGAACCGATGCTGGTGCCATACACCTATCTAGAGAGGGCATTCCTTCAGGGGTTCTTTCGATTCCCTGCCGATACATTCATACTTCCACAGAGATGGTAGATTTAAACGATCTGGAAAATGGTGTTATGTTTTTAGTTGAGTTGTTAAAAGATAAATGGCCGTCAGAGTAAAAGGAGGTTGAAAACAGATGCGGGTAATAGAGAGGACATTTTCGGAAAATGAAGATCACCCCACTGTTCTATTAGCAAATATTCATACTTCCGCCAATATACAGCAAAACATAAACAAGATAGAGGAGATTTTAGAAATTGCACATCACAAAAATGTTAACATTGTTATACTTCCCGAGCTATGTGTGACAGGATATATCTGGGAAGCAAAGACCGATATAGAAGCTGGTCAGGTGAAGGAGCATCTTTTAAGCGGTGAAAATAGCCGAATTGCTCCCTGGCTAAAAAACGTCTGGGACAGCTTAAAAACTGATGGGAAAGGGTTGGAGTACGTTCTTTTTAATAATGTAAGGGAAAAAGATGGTTTTCTCTATAATGCTGCTTATGTACTGAACAAGGATATTGACTACAATAAAGAAGAATATATTTATCATAAGATATTTCTTCCTAAAGATGAGCAACGCTACTTTAAAGGAGGAACTGACAAAAGGCTTACTATTGATACCAAATGGGGCCGCTACGGTCTACTTATTTGCTATGATCTTAATTTTGTGGAATTAGCCCGGAAATATGCCTTTACTGATGAAGTAGACGCCATTATAACTATGGCAGCCTGGAGATCGGAAGCAACCAGGGAATACCCGGAGATGAATGTAAAGACTGACCACTATTATGGTTTTCTCTGGCAATTGATGAATTCTTCCAAAGCGGCTTATAACCAGGTATGGAGTCTGGGAGTAAACACGGTCGGAGCTCATGATATAAGCGGGGTTTACTTCTGGGGAGGAAGCGGTATCTGGGCCCCCTCTGGTTTACAATTGCTGCAAGCTTCTAATATCAAGGATGAATTGCTTATAATCAGGAATCTGGATATTAAAGAACAGGCGCATAAAGAAAGAGACGAGTTTAATTATAGTATAGATTTTCACAGTGTTTACCGGGATATGGAAGAACCGGGTAAGTATGTCGGTTGCTTGCGATAAAATAAATTTGGATGATAATGCCCAAGTGGCAAGGAAAAGCAAGTAAAACATTATTGCAATTAAGGGAAAAGAATGCTACAATTTTAGCGGGCGGGAACGCGCACTCGCACCGTTTGAGATTGCTTTAACAAAAAACTGGTTTCCCTTATATTTAAAAGCTAATATTATACCTGCCTGGAGCCGCTAAGGACCGGGACAGAAGGTGCTTAAATAGGGTTGATCTGTGCCTTCCTCGCGGTGAGGAAGGTTTTATTAATTTGGGGGTGTTAAGCCATTGAGATTAGCTATTGTTGGAGCTGGAAACGTTGGAAAAGTTTTGGGTACTGCTCTCGCCCGTAAGGGCTATCATCTATCGGCTGCCTCTGCACAAACTGAAGATACACGCTATCAGGTTTCCACCTTATGGGATTGCCCCGTGTTTAGCGAACCCTATAAAGCTGCTGCTGCAGGTGATGTTGTTTTTTTAACCACCCCTGATCAGGTTATTGAAAAAGTTTGTTTAGAAATTGCCAGGCAAGATGGATTTCACCAAGGACAGGTAGTTTTACACACCAGTGGAGCACACAGTTCTGACATCCTAGCTTCTGCTAAAAATGCTGGCGCAAGTGTCCTAGCTTTTCACCCCTTACAAACCTTTCCCCAACTGGAGGTTGGCCTAGGAGCACTTCCAGGTACTTATTTTGCTGTCGATGGCGATGAAGAAGCCTTTCACCTGGCAGAAAAATTGGTTGAAGCACTTGAGGGTAAGCTATTATTTGTTCCGACTGCTCTGAAACCGCTCTATCATGCTGCGGCTTGCACTGCCTGTAACTATCTGGTATCTCTTATGGATATGGCGCTTAAGATGTACGAACCCATGGATATTTCGCCTTCAAAAGCAATGGAAGCCCTAACTCCCTTGATTGAAGGGACCCTACGAAATATTAGAACTTTAAACCCGGAAAAAGCTTTAACCGGGCCTATTGCCAGAGGCGATCTTGCTACTATTGAATCTCACCTGGAAAACATAAAAAAATATAAGCCGGAATTACTTCCTTATTACTGCTCAATGGGAATTTATACCGCGGAACTGGCGGTAAGAAAGGGGACATTAAGCAAGGAAACAGAAGAGACCATAATAGCTATGTTAGGAGGAGAGCAGAAGTGACTGTTGAGCGCTTTACTACTTTGGAGTTAAAAGAAATAAAAAAAAATGAAGAAAAGATCACTATGATTACTGCTTACGATTACCCCACCGCACAACTGGTTGATGAAGCAGGTGTGGAGACTATACTGGTTGGAGATTCCCTGGGTATGGTAGTTCTTGGATATCAGGATACTCTTTCTGTTACCATGGAAGAGATGATTCATCATGCTAAGGCAGTTGTAAGGGGTAGTAAAAGATCTTTTGTAATAGTAGATATGCCTTTTTTGACTTACCAGATTAATAAAGAAGAAGCTTTGCGAAATGCAGGACGTATAATTCAGGAAACAGGTGCCCAGGGAGTGAAACTGGAAGGTGGAGAGGAAATAATTGACGCTGTTAGGCTGATTATAGGGGCAGGGATTCCTGTTGTGGGCCATCTTGGTTTAACTCCTCAGTCTGCAGGGCAGCTGGGAGGTTTTAAAGTACAGGGAAAAGATCCGGCTACAGCCCGTAAGATGATTGAAGATGCCGTACTGTTGGAAGAAGCTGGCTCCTTTCTCTTGGTCCTGGAGTGTGTTCCCTGGCAGCTGGCAAAGGAAATAACAAAAAAACTTACTATTCCGGTAATTGGAATTGGTGCGGGCAAGTATTGTGATGGACAGGTCCTGGTCTACCATGATGTCATGGGTCTATATACGGGGAAAAGACCCAAGTTTGTCAAGCAGTATGCTTCTGCCAGGGATGAGATGCTAAAAGGAGTAGGCGATTATATATCCGAGGTTCGCCAGGGGTCTTTCCCGGAAGAAAAACATACTTTTTCTATTTCCCAGGAGGTCCTTGACTATATTTTGAAAGAGTAAATAAATCCTTTGCGGGAGGTTCAAATATTGCAAGTAATACACCAAATTTCAGAACTAAAAAAGACAATTAAAGAAACTAAGGAAAAAGGCCTCAGTATTGGATTTGTACCCACTATGGGTTTTTTACACGAAGGCCATCTTTTTTTGATGAGGACTGCCAGGAAAGAGAACGACTTATTGGTCATTAGCATTTTTGTTAATCCACTGCAATTCGGGGAAGGAGAAGATTTGGAGGAATATCCCCGGGACTTAACAAAAGATAGGGAATTGGCTTATGAGGTTGGTTGTGACCTTGTTTTTGCACCACCAGTTCAAGAAATGTACCCGCCTCGGTATGCTACTTTTGTTGACGTGGAGAGGTTGACCGGAAATCTGTGCGGAGTAACTCGCCCCGGACATTTTCGAGGTGTTACTACGGTGGTAACCAAGCTTTTTAACCTGGTTCAACCGGACCGGGCTTATTTTGGCCAGAAAGATGCCCAACAGGCGCTCGTTTTAAAAAAAATGGTCAATGATCTCAATATGAACCTGGAACTGATTGTTCTTCCTACCGTGCGCGAGGAAGATGGGCTGGCTATGAGTTCTCGCAATAGTTACCTTTCACCACAGAACAGGCGAGAAGCAGCAATTCTTTATCGCAGTTTACAGCAGGCGCAAGAGATGGTTGCTGGAGGCGAAAGGGACGCATCTGTAATTAAAGAGACTATAACAATGACAATTAAAAATAACACAAGTGCGCTAATTGATTATATAGAAATTACGGATACCAGAAATATTAAACCCCTTGCGATACTGGAAGGTGAATGCCTTATAGCTCTTGCTGTTAAATTTGGTGAAACAAGATTAATTGATAACCTGCTGGTGGAGGTGTAAACGGTGTGGCGTACCATGTGTAAATCAAAAATTCACAGGGCTACAGTTACTGATGCGAACTTGAATTATGTGGGCAGTATAACCATTGACGAAGAGCTGATGGAAAAAGCCGATATTTTTCCTTATGAAAAGGTGCAGGTGGTTAATAATAATAACGGGGAACGACTGGAAACTTATGCAATCAAGGGTGAGCGAGGCAGTGGAGAGATATGTCTTAACGGTGCGGCTGCACGACTTGTCCAACCCGGGGACATTATTATCATTATTAGTTATGGCCAATATTCTGTAGAGGCGCTGGAAACCTATGCCCCCACAGTGGTTTTCGTAAATGAAGACAATAAGATAATTGAGATTTCTTCATTTGGTTAAATTATTTTGCAGTGGTAAAATGTGGTTATTTTTTATTTTACACTTTTTTGATTGCATGTTATAATAAGATTGATTTTTGTGGAAAGAGTAATAAAAGTCTGCTATTTAATCAGGTTAATTAAAGGAAAATAACAGTGGAGGTTTATATAAATGGAGATGTTGGAAAGAAGGGAAATTGCTTCAAGAAGAGCGGAAGAACTGCGAGAACGCATTTCTGATTACCTGGAATACAGCAGGAATGTTCTCACCGGCTTCTCAGAATGGGATAAGATGCAGGAGAGGCAGGAGAAGATAAAGCTAATCCTTGGAGCTTCAGAAAAGGAATGGAAGGACTGGAAATGGCAGTTAAGAAACCGTATTTCTGATGAAGAAGCACTGGCCAAGATTATTCCACTGAGCTCCCAGGAAAAGGAAGATATTGCTCTTACTGGTAGAAAGTTTCGTTGGGCTGGGCTTCCTTATTACCTCAGTCTTATAGATCCCAATAATCCGTTGGATCCTGTGCGCATGCAAACCATTCCCACCATCAAAGAGTATTACGACGATAGTGGGGAGATGGACCCCATGGCAGAGGAGTACACATCTCCTGTTTCAGCTATTACCAGAAGATATCCGGATCGGCTAATCATTAATGTTACAAACCAGTGTGCCAATTACTGCCGTCACTGTCAACGCAGAAGGAATATTGGAGAAGTTGATCACCAAACTTCAAGAGAGGACCTGGAAGAAGCTATACAGTACATTGCCAACCATTCGGAGATACGGGATGTTCTTCTTACAGGCGGTGATGCTCTGATGCTATCTGATGATACCCTCGACTGGCTCCTAACTGAGCTTGATAATATACCACATGTGGAGATAAAGCGTTTAGGAACCAGAGCTCCCGTAGTAATACCTTACAGGGTAACTGAAGAACTTTGCGAGGTTCTGGGCAGACACCTGCCGCTGTTTGTACATACTCATTTCAATCACCCCTTGGAAATTACTCCTGCTGCCAAGGAGGCCTGCTGGACCTTGGCCAGGCAGGGAATAAACCTGGGCAATCAAGCGGTGCTGCTGAAAGGGATAAACAACCATCCCCATTTGATGAAGAAGTTAAACCATGAGCTGTTGAAAATTATGGTAAAGCCCTATTACATTTTCCATGCCAAAGGAGTGAGAGGTACAGGGCATTTCCGTACCAGAGTAGAAGAAGGCATTGAAATAATGGAAAAATTAAGGGGTTATACTTCAGGCATTGCTATTCCAACTTATATCGTCAATGCTCCCCGGGGTTGTGGGAAAACACCTATGTTACCGGAATATCTGGTGTCAATGGGAGCAGATAAGCTGTTTATCAGGACTTGGGAAAATCGAGTCCTAGAATATGAAAACAACGAAGATCTCTAGGGCTTCATAAAAGATGGAAAGCATACAGCCAGGAACCATGGGTTTTTGCTCATGGTTTCTGTTTTGTAAGTGTGAGAGGATGATTTGATGACGGGTGCAAAATATTACCATGCATTAAATAATATTTCCGCTCTTGGGCCCATAAGAATTAAAAAGATGGTGGAGCACTTTGGGGGACCGGAAAAGGCTTGGAAGGCTGCACCAAGAGAGTTTAATGGCATCGAAGGTTTTGGAGAAACACTGCTGTCTTCATTTTTTTCTCAACGCGCCCAAATTGACCCGGATATAGCATGGCAGGGATTGTTGGCTAAAGGGTTTTCGGTAGTTACTTTGGATGATGTTGACTATCCACCACTGCTCAGAGAAATATACGATCCACCGCCAGTGCTTTATTACACAGGGAAGCTGGAGTATTTTCAAAAAACATGTCTTGCTATTGTGGGTAGCAGACGTCATACTCCATATGGAAAAGAAATAGCATATAAATTTGCTTCGAAGCTGTCAAATTATGACCTGACAATAGTAAGCGGGATGGCTCGTGGAATAGATACCTGGGTTCATAAGGGGGTTTTGGAAGCAGGAGGGAAAACGGCTGCAGTTTTAGGTTGCGGCCTGGATATTTGCTATCCTGCTGAAAACATGTCACTGAAAGACCAGATTTCTACGGAAGGAGCAGTTATTACAGAGTTTCCGCCTGGGAGCAAACCACTTTCCTCAAATTTTCCCCGTAGAAACCGTATTATTAGCGGAATTACTGTGGGAACCTTGGTCCTGGAGGCCGGTGAAAAAAGTGGCGCTCTTATTACAGCTGAGTTTGCTCTTGAACAGGGTAGGGACGTTTTTGCAGTGCCTGGTGGGATTGGAAGTCCTTACAGTAGGGGGTGCCACAGATTGATAAAAGAAGGTGCCAAACTGGTAGAAAGGGTAGAGGATATACTGGAAGAATTACCTTTTTCTATGGGAAGCACAGTAAATAACGAAATGGAAATGATTGATAATCCGCTTCTTAGTTCAGAAATAAAAGTACTGGAAGCAATACATTTTGAACCCCTTGAAATAGAAGAGATTGCCCGATTGAGCGGTTTTGCTCCTGCTCAATTATATTCGGTCCTATCAGGATTGGAGATAAAGGGAGTTATCAGGCAACTGCCGGGCAAATATTTTCAGAGGGTTTAGCTGGAGGATAAAAATGAATCTTGTAATTGTTGAATCTCCTGCAAAGGCAAGAACCATAAGCAAATTTTTAGGAAAAAATTTCCGAGTAAAAGCTTCTATGGGTCATCTCGTTGATTTGCCTAAGAGCCAGCTGGGAATAGAAATTGAAAATAATTTTTCTCCCAAATATATTACTATCAGGGGTAAAGGGAAAATTCTTAAAGAGTTAAAAGAGAGCAGCAAAAAATCCCGCAAGGTTTACCTGGCAACTGACCCTGACCGGGAGGGAGAAGCCATTAGCTGGCACCTGGTTAATTCATTGGATATAAAAGAGGATGAGCCCTGTCGTGTTGAATTTCACGAAATTACAAGGGAAGCAATCAAAGATGCTTTTTCAAAACCGCGCCCTCTGGATAAAAATAAGATAGATGCCCAGCAGGCCAGGCGGGTCCTTGATAGGTTGGTAGGTTATCTTTTAAGCCCTCTGCTCTGGGATAAGGTTCGTAAGGGGCTCAGTGCAGGGAGGGTTCAGTCTGTAGCATTACGGCTAATTTGTGACCGTGAAAAAGAAATTGAAGTTTTCATTCCGGAAGAATACTGGAATATAGAAGGAAGTTTTAAAAACAGCCAGGATAAGGAAATATTTACGGCTAAATTTTATGGGAAAGAAAAAAAGAAAATAGTTTTAAATAGCCAGGAAGAAGTGAATCATGTATTAGAGGGCTTACAGAATAAGAAATATGTGGTTAAAAAGGTGCAAACAACAGAGAAGAAGCGCCACCCTTCTCCTCCTTTTATTACCAGCACCTTGCAGCAGGAAGCTTCCAGGAAACTGGGCTTTACTTCCAAGAAAACTATGATGTTGGCCCAACAACTTTATGAAGGAATTGAGGTTGGTCAAAGAAAAGAAGCCGTGGGATTAATTACTTATATAAGAACAGATTCAACCAAGATATCTTCTGTAGCCCAAGAAGACGCGGCAGACTTAATAAAAAGGCAGTTTGGAGCAGACTTTCTTCCAGCCAAACCTCGCAATTATGCTTCTCGAAAAAGTGCCCAAGAGGCACACGAAGCCATACGCCCTACTTCTGTCTCCAGGGACCCGGACGCAATAAAAAGGTTTCTTAGCAAGGATCAGTATAAACTTTATAAACTTATCTGGGAGCGCTTTATAGCGAGTCAGATGCAGCCTGCTTTAATAGAACAGGTTAAGGTTGATATTCTAGGAGGCCAGTATTTATTTAAGGCTTCAGGATCAAAAATTATTTTCCCTGGCTTTATGGCTGTCTATATTGAAGGTGAAGATGATGAAACGGAAAAAGAAAAACAACTACCCTTGCTGGAAGAAGGCCAGGAGCTAATACTTTTAAATTTACAATCCAGCCAGCATTTTACGCAGCCACCACCGCGGTATTCAGAAGCTTCTCTTATAAAGACAATGGAAAATAAAGGAATAGGGAGGCCCAGCACCTATTCTCCTACGATTGATACTATTTTAAACAGAGGGTATGTAGTGAGGGAACAAAAAGCTTTCAAACCTACCGAGTTGGGTTTTATAGTGGTAGATATCTTAAAAAAATATTTTCCAGAAATTATTGATATTTCTTTTACTGCCCAAATGGAAGATAAACTTGATAGAGTAGAAGCCGGTGAAATTCCGTGGCGAAGCGTATTAAAAGATTTCTACCCCGCTTTTAGAGAACGTCTTCAAGAAGCAAAGGAAAAGATGGAAAAAGTAGCGCTTGAAGATGAGGAAACAGACGAAAAATGTCCTTCATGCGGTAAAAACCTGGTAAAAAAGCATGGACGGTATGGAGTTTTTTTGGCATGTCCTGGATTTCCTGATTGTCGCTATACCATGCCGCTAAAAGTAGATACGGGAGTTAAGTGCCCTTTATGTCAGGGAGACATTGTGGAGCGGAAGAGCAAAAAGGGAAGGAAATTTTACGGATGCAGTAATTACCCAGAATGTAACTTTATTTCCTGGAACAAGCCTGTAGATAAAAAGTGTCCAACTTGTGGTTATTTTATGGTGGAAAAAAGAGGACGCAAAAAAAAGACAGGATATCAATGTGGAAATAAAGATTGTGGCCATCAAGAGCAGAAAGAATCAAAAAGCAGTTAAGCAGTTGCAGCGTTTTTGCTATATTTTTTGCTCATGGCTAGTGGGCGACTATGAGGAAGGTAGGAAATGGAGAGCAGAGAAGCAGTTATAATAGGTGCAGGGCTGGCAGGAGCAGAAGCGGCCTGGCAACTTGCCAGGCGTGGCCAGAAAGTGGTCCTCTATGAAATGAGGCCAGAAAAGATGACTCCTGCGCATCATACTGGTTATTTCGCTGAACTGGTTTGCAGCAATTCACTGCGTGCCCAAGCACTCCAGAACGCTGTAGGGTTATTAAAAGAAGAAATGCGCAGACTCGAGTCACTAATTATGTATGCAGCTCAAAAAGCAAAAATCCCTGCGGGGGGAGCTTTGGCTGTAGATAGAGAAATATTTGCACGATATATAACGGAAACCCTGCAAAACCACCCTTTGATAAAGATCCATAACAAGGAAATAAAAAGCGTGCCTGAAAAAAGACCCCTGATAATTGCTACCGGACCTTTAACATCAATGGGACTGTCTGCTGCCCTTGAAGATTTTACCGGGACAGGAAGGCTGTATTTTTATGATGCTGCCGCTCCGATTGTCACATATGAATCGATTAACCCGGAGAAAGCTTTTTTTGCCTCTCGTTATGGCAAAGGAGGCGATGATTACCTTAATTGTCCCTTAAATGAAGAGGAATATGAACTGTTTTGGGAAGAATTAAAAGAGGCAGAAGTGCACCAGGGCAAAGAATTTGAGCAGCAAGTTTATTTTGAAGGTTGTATGCCTGTAGAGGTCCTTGCTTTAAGGGGAAAAGATACGCTCCGGTTTGGTCCCCTCAAGCCTGTTGGTATTACTTTGCCGGGAATATCCGTACATCCATATGCTGTAGTTCAACTGAGAAGGGATAATTTAGAAGGGACTCTTTATAATATGGTTGGCTTCCAAACCCGCTTGAGATGGCCGGAACAAAAGCGTGTTTTTCGTCTTATACCAGGGCTGGAAGAAGCGGAGTTTGTTCGTCTGGGGGCCATGCATAGGAATACCTTTATTAATTCACCTCTTTTGCTGCGGCCGAATATGGAAATGAGAAAGCATGAGGGGCTCTTTTTTGCGGGACAAATTACCGGAGTGGAAGGATATGTAGAGTCAGCTGCTACAGGTCTTTTGGCCGGTTTAAATGCTTTCTCATATCTTCAAAATAGCGGGGAGATCATACTGCCACCTGAAACTGTCCTGGGGGCCCTTGCTCAATACATTACAACAGCTAATCCTGACAATTTTCAGCCTATGAAGGCAAATTTTGGTTTGCTTCCCCCCCTTGAAGGGAAAGTCCCCAAGCGGCAAAAGAAGGAGTTAATGGCAGAGCGCAGCTTAAAGACATTGATGGGTTTTCAAAAAAAATTCTAAATGTTGCTTGCATAAAAAAAGGGGTTATGCTAATATTGACAAGAAGGTTAACATTATGAATAGTTTTTTGGAAGATTACCTGCAGTTTATTAAAACAGAAAGAAATGCTGCATTGTCGACTGTAGAGAGTTACAGGAAAGATATATGGCAGTTTTTGCGCTTTTTAGACCATAAAGAGCATACTGATATTTCTTTTTTTAATTATCTGATACTGCGACAATATCTAGCTATGTTGAAAGATCAAAAATATGCTCGCAGCACCATTGCCCGTAAGCTGTCTGCCACAAAAAGCTTTTTGAAATACTTAAAGCGCAACGAAATTTTAAAGGATAATACATGGGAGCTGGTCTCTTCTCCAAAAAGAGGCAGGAAACTTCCCAAATTTTTGTTCCAGGATGAAGTGCTGGAACTTTTGGATAGCCCCCCTAAAGGGACTCTATTAGGTTGCAGGGACAAAGCCATATTAGAGGTACTTTATGGGACGGGTATCAGGGTGAGCGAACTTACTAATCTTAATATATCATCTGTTGATTTTGAACAAGCCCTCATAAGAATTTATGGCAAAGGGGCCAGGGAGCGTATAGTACCCGTTGGCAGTTTTGCTTTGCAAGCTGTGGCTGTTTATCTTAAGCGAAGCAGGGAGCAATTGGAAAAAAGGAATAAAGAAAGGGATATAAGTGAAGCACTTTTTTTAAATAGATTTGGTGGAAGGCTCACGGCAAGAAGCGTGAGGCGAATGCTTCATAATTATTCTGTAAAGGTTGGAGAACGTCTTAATGTGAGCCCTCACATGCTGAGGCATTCATATGCGAGCCATCTCTTAAACGCTGGCGCAGATCTAAGAGCTTTGCAGGAGCTGTTGGGCCATGCTGCTATTTCTACCACCCAAATTTATACACATATTACGAAAGAGAACCTGAAAAGAACATACCAGATTACGCATCCAAGAGCTTAGATGGAATTAAATTATCGAAAGTTTTTCTATATTATGGAAATTCAAGGGGACCTGAAATTGATATCATCCACTACCATTGTTGCAGTAAAAATGGAAGAAAAGGTTGCAATAGCAGGAGATGGGCAGGTTACAATAACAGGCAATATTGTAATGAAGAATCGTGCTAAAAAAGTTAGAACACTTTATGCCGGAAAGGTTATTGCAGGTTTTGCCGGCTCTGTTGCTGACTCCTTTACATTGTTTGAAATGTTTGAAAAACAGCTGGAAAGCTATAGCGGGAATCTTCGCCGTGCAGCTGTGGAATTAGCCAAGGAGTGGCGAACTGATCGTTTTTTAAGGAGGCTCGATGCAATGTTGGTAGTAGCCTCCGGGGATGCTTTGCTGGTTCTCTCCGGCAGCGGTGAGGTTATTGAGCCTGATGATGGTGTTACAGCAATTGGCTCCGGGGGTGGTTATGCTCTGGCAGCAGCAAGAGCACTTGTTAGAAAGACCGAATTATCTCCTGCTGAAATTTGCCGTATTGCCTTGGAAATAGCAGCAGAGATTTGTGTGTTTACTAATAGTGACATAACTATTGAGGAGATACAGTGACCATGCAATTAATGGTACCGAAGAAGATAAACCTGGAGGTGTATTGGCCCAATCGAAATGTGTAATAGGGAAGCCGAACTGACGCCGAAAAAAATTGTAGCAGAGCTTGATAAATATATTATTGGTCAACAAGAAGCAAAAAAATGTGTATCTGTGGCGCTGCGTAACCGTTACCGCCGTAGGCTTTTAGAGAAAGAAATAAGAGATGAAGTTATTCCCAAAAATATTATTATGATTGGCCCTACTGGCGTAGGCAAAACTGAAATTGCCAGGAGGTTGGCTAAATTAGTAAATTCTCCTTTTATCAAGGTGGAGGCATCCAAATTTACCGAAGTTGGCTATGTAGGAAGGGATGTTGAGTCCATAATAAGGGATTTAATGGAAACAGCTGTGCGCATTGTAAAAGCGGAAAAGATGGAGGCATTTGAACCACAGATTATGGAAATGGCGGAAGAAAGACTACTCGACCTATTGAGTCCCTTACCCAAGCAGCAGAAAACCGCCGCCAATCCTTTTAATCTTTTATTTAATACTTCTGACTTAAAAGAAGATAAGGATGAGAAGCATAAAGAGACTGAGTTGGACTACCAGGAAGAGCTTGCAGAGGTTAGGGAAAAACGAAAGGACATGAAAGAAAAGTTAATAAAAGGTGAAATGGAAGATGTTTTAGTAGAAATAGAGGTTGAAGATCGTGCCTCCTCCATGATGGCTCCTTTTTCTGGGTTGGGTATGGAAGAGATGGGAATCAATTTGCAGGATGTTTTTGGAAGCTTGCTTCCAGCCAAGAAGAAGAAAAAAAAGTTTCCGGTAAGACAGGCCAGGCGCATTTTGCAGCAGGAAGAGGGAGAAAAACTGATTGATATGGATGAAGTTGCCAGTGAAGCAATAGAGCGAGCTGAACAGTCTGGAATAGTTTTTGTCGATGAAATAGATAAGGTCGCCGGTAAAGAAGCTTCTAGATCCGGTCCTGATGTATCACGGGAAGGAGTTCAACGTGATATACTGCCCATTGTAGAGGGGGCTACCATAATAACCAAGTACGGTTCGGTTAAGACCGACTATATGCTTTTTATTGCTGCGGGAGCATTTAATTTTACGAAACCGGCAGATCTAATTCCAGAATTACAAGGTCGATTTCCCATAAGGGTTGAATTGCAGAGCCTTAATCAGGATGATTTCAAAAGAATTCTTGTTGAACCAGAGAATGCTTTAATCAAGCAGTATATGTCACTGCTGGCCACGGAGGAGGTGAGAGTGGAGTTTTCAACTGACGGCATTGAACAGATAGCTGAAACTGCACGCTTCCTGAATGAAGAAATGGAAAACATCGGTGCCAGGAGGCTGCACACTATTATGGAAAAATTGTTGGAAGATATTTCTTTTGAAGCTCCTGAGATGAAAAATAACAAGTTTGTTATTAATAGGGACTATGTAAGGCATAAATTGAACGATATTGTTGAGAATAAGGATTTAAGCAGGTATATTTTATAGCATAAGGTGCTTAACATAAAAATTAAAAAAGAGGTGAAATATCTTGATTTCTTCTCCTTTATTGGAAAAGACACGACGTATCAACAAAATTCTTCAAAAAACTGCCGGACAAAGAGTTGATTTTTTTGAGGTAGCAGAAGTATTGAAAAATGTTATTTATGCAAATGTCTACATTGCTAATGGTGAGGGACACATTCTTGGCTATGCTTTGGTAGATGAATTTGAATGTGAAATAATGGTAAGCCAGGTTCTTAAGAATGGATTGTTCCCCGAACGTTATAATGAATTTTTGTTACGCGATGATGACAGCAGGGTAAACCTGCCACAAAAAACAAACGATTGTGTTTTTGTGGGTTCAGAAAGCTGCCTTTTCACCAACAAGATCACAACTGTGGTCCCTATCGTCGGAGGTGGCAAGAGGCTTGGCACCTTACTACTTGCCCGTTTTGCTGAATCATTTGAGGCAGAAGACTTGATCCTGGCTGAAACAGGGGCAACAGTGGTAGGAATGGAGATCCTGAGAGCCAGGGCTGAGAAGATTGAGGAAGAAGCCCGTAATAAAGCTGTCGTCCAACTTGCAATCGGGACCCTTTCTTATTCGGAACTAGAGGCTGTTGAACATATATTTGAAGAGCTGGACGGAGATGAAGGACTTTTGGTGGCCAGCAAAATTGCTGATCAACTTGGTATAACCAGATCGGTGATCGTTAATGCACTTCGAAAATTTGAAAGTGCAGGGGTAATAGAATCGCGTTCACTAGGTATGAAAGGTACTTATATAAAAGTTCTGAACCCTTACCTTCTGGAACAGCTGGCAAAAAAGAAAAAGACCTTTCATAAGTAGATAAAGAAGATGGGCTCCAGTTATACTAAATTAATATTTTTCAAAACGAAAAGGCAGATTTGTACTGCCTTTTCGTTTTGAAAAAATCGTGACTTATGTTGCCACAGGCAACAATCTATGCTATACTTCTTGTTGGCTCAAAAACACACGCTGGTAGAATTGTGTAGGGGTGCTTTTTTTCAAAAGAAGTCCTGCGCAATAATGAATCAGCGGAGGATAAAACCACTTAGGAGGTCAGAATAATGGCAGTTGTAACAATGAAACAGCTTTTGGAAGCTGGCGTGCACTTTGGTCACCAGACCCGGCGTTGGAACCCGAAGATGCGAAGTTTTATATTTACAGAGAGGAACGGTATCTATATTATCGATCTTCAAAAAACTGTGCGTTTGATGGAGACGGCCTACAATTATGTTAGGGATACCGCTCTGCAAGGGGGAAAAGTACTTTTTATCGGCACTAAAAAACAAGCCCAGGACTCTATAGTGGAAGAGGCTACCCGTTGTGGGATGCCTTATGTGAACCAGCGTTGGCTGGGAGGATTGTTAACCAATTTTAATACCATCAAACAGCGCATTAATCGTATGATAGAGCTTGAAAAGATGGAAGAAGAAGGCACGTTTGATTTATTACCAAAAAAGGAAGTAATAAAACTAAGGCATGAACAAGATAAATTAATAAAATTCCTGGGTGGTATCAGGAATATGAAAGAAATTCCTGATGCTGTTTTTATTGTTGACCCCAGGAAGGAAAAGATAGCCGTTGCTGAAGCGCGGAAATTAGAAATTCCAATAATAGCTATAGTAGATACCAATTGTGACCCTGATGAGATTGATTATAAAATACCGGGCAACGATGATGCTATAAGGGCTGTTAGATTAATTACTTCTAAAATTGCTGATGCGGTACTGGAAGGAAAGCAGGGATTACAGGAACAGGAAGCCCGTGAAAAGGAGAAAAAAGAAGCTGAGGCTGCGGCAGAAGAAAAAGAAGAAGTGGTTGAAGAACAACCCCGGGAGTTTGCAGGGCAGGACGAAAATGAAGAAAACTTTCTTGAAGCGGAACAAGATGAAGAGACTGAAGCAACTGAATCTGCATAAGAAATTATTTGAGGAAGTGAAATAATATGATAACTGCTGAAATGGTTAAAGAATTGCGCAACTTAACTGGCGCAGGGATGATGGATTGTAAAAAAGCTCTCCAAGAGACCGAGGGGGATAAGGAAAAGGCGATGCGCCTTCTTCGGGAAAAAGGGCATTCAAAGGCTGCAAAAAGAGCTGGGAGAGAGGTTGCTCAAGGGATTATTGATTCATATATTCATCTGGGGGGCAAAGTAGGGGTGCTTGTGGAAGTTAATTGTGAAACAGATTTTGTGGCGAAAACTGATGATTTCAAAACCTTCGTAAGAGATATTTGTCTACAGGTAGCTGCCACTAACCCAGCTTATTTAAGTAGAGAAGATGTGCCTGAACATATACTGGAGGAAGAAAAAGAATTTTTAAGAAAACAGGCAATGAATGAAGGTAAGCCGGAGAATATAATTGAAAAGATAGTGAGCGGGCGAATTAACAAGTATTTTGAAGAAAATTGTCTTCTGGAGCAGCCATTTGTAAAGGATCAGGAGCAAACTATCAGTGCTCTTTTGAACGATACTATTGCTCGGATTGGGGAAAATATTCTTATTCGTCGTTTTAGCCGTTTTGAGGTGGGGGAATTAAGCCAGTAATCTCCAATATCACAATAGCAGTTGTTCTGAGTGTGATTTTTCGCCCCAATTAGTATTCTTCGCCTGGATATGTGGAGTAGATTACTCCCTTCAGGCGTTTTTCTTTTTGGGAAAGCGTTTAAGACGTTGGGATATAGACAAGAGGAGGCGTTCAAGGATGGCTATTTATGAATTCGAAGGTAAAAAACCGCACATTTCTTCAACAGCCTTTATTTATCCGGAAGCAACAATTATTGGCGATGTTACAATTAGCGATGGATGTTATGTTGGGCCAGGAGCCATAATCAGAGGGGACTGGGGAGCTGTTTTTATTGGACCAGGTTCAAATATCCAGGAAAACTGTGTCATTCACTCTGCTCCGGATATTACCACCTTTCTCGCAGAAAGAAGCCATATCGGGCATGGCTCTATACTTCATGGGCCGGTATTGGAGGAGCATGTGGTAATAGGAATGGGTGCTATAGTAATGGATGATGTTAAGATAGGTGCAAATAGCTGTATAGCGGCAGGTGCATTAGTTACTACAGGGACACAGATTCCTTCCCAGAGTTTACTTATCGGCGTGCCCGCCCAGAATGTTGGTGAAATATCAGAAAAGATGCATAGACACCTGGAGTATGCAACGGAGCTTTACATGGCTCTTCCTTCCCGATGTTTTGAAGGATTAAGGCAGTTGTCACTTGAGGAAGTGCTTGATAAAAAAGAAAGCTAGCAGAGAATTAACTAAAGGTTAGATATATTTAAGAATGTTGAGTATTTATACAAAAAACTGCAATATTTAATTTCCTTCCATTGAATCCGGGGGTACTGCTTTGTTATAGAAAGGTTGGTTATAAGAAAGTTCCTTACTAATTTTTATAGCCCGTGAAATAGCCTGTGATCTATTTTTTACCCCCAATTTTCGGAAAATGTTTCGCAAATGGGTTTTTACCGTGTCAATGGCCAGGTTAGTGGCTGTAGAAATTTCTTTGTTGGTTAGGCCTTTGACAAGATGCTTTAATACTTCATGTTCCCTGGGGGTCAAAGTGAGGGCTTCTTTTTCAGTGGAGGGCTCCTCTCTGCCCGCGTAAGCTTTTTTACTAAGACGAGCGTAATCGTTTACAATCTGGTTAAATACAGAGGGGTCAATAACTGTTTCCCCCTGGAAAACACGTTTTATAGTATCAATTAATTTTTCCTGCGAAATATGTTTTAAGATGTATCCGCTTGCTCCAGACTGCAATGCTTGCCTGATGGATTCGCTGTCTTCAAATACTGTTAAAAAGATTATTCTTATATGGGGGTTTTTATCAAGAATTTGCCTTGTGATTTCAATGCCGCTCATTTCCTCCATTTTAATATCCATCAAAATAATATCCGGGTTTTCTTCCCGGGACATCGTAATTGCATCCTTACTATTACCGCAACTTCCCAACACTTCTATTTCACCGCTGGTGCCGAGCATAGCTGATAGACCTTCACGAACCATGGGATGGTCGTCTACAATTAGAAGCTTTATAGCCACCTTAACTCCTCCTTATAGTGTTTCTCAAGTTCATGTTCCTTGTTCAATAGGAATTTTAACCAAGATACGGGTCCCCTCTCCTTTGCTGGAATCTATACTGCAAGTTCCACCTAAAAGCAGAGCTCGTTCCTGTATGCTGGCCAGTCCCAGGTGGTTTTGAGGAGTAGGGGGCGAAAGTGTATTGCGATCAAGTCCTGTTCCATTATCTTCCACCGTAAGTGCTACTTCCTCTTCTTGAATGGAAAGGTCAACCTTTACTTCTGTTGCCTCTGCGTGTTTTGTTACATTCGTTAAAGCTTCCTGTAATATTCTGAACAACGTAATTTCTATTCTTGAGGAGAGGCGCTGGTTGTTCCCATTAACAACCAGGCTAACCTGCAGCTGAGTTTGTTCCTGCAGGTTGTTTAAATATGATTCTACAGCCGGAATGAGCCCGTAGTTATCCAGTATGATGGGCCTTAAATCATATAAGATGCGCCTAATATCTTGTATCTGTTCGCCCAGGACGTTGGTAAGATCCTGGATTTCATCAAACCAGTGTTGGGGACTCTCATCTGCAGCAGGTGTTATACGCTGCATCCGGTACCAGATAGCGATAAGAGATTGTATGATGCCATCATGTAAATCTGAAGCGAGGCGTTTGCGTTCGTTTTCTTGAGCAGTAATAAGCTTGTCTACCAGTTGGTGGAGAAGCTGTTCCTTATGACCGAGTGCTTCTACAAGTCTCGAGTTTTCAATAGCAATGGCTGTAGCCCGGGCAATAGCAAAGATTATTTCTGTTTCTTCATGATCAAAACCTTTTTTTGAGTCCAGTGGGCGATCAACCTGCATAACCCCTATTGCCTCGTCTTTGCTTATGATAGGGGCCAGTACCATAAAATCATAATTAAAATCATCAATGATATCACGACTTAGAAGTTGTGCTCTATTTTGTGGCGTAACAATCACCGGTTGTTGTGTTTTTATGGCCCTGGAAATAGCAGGAAAAGGCTTTTTACCTCTCAAAGCTTTAAATTTTTTCCTTAAGGATGGATCATAGCTTCCTACGGCAACGGCTGGTATAAGAGTATGCTCTTTTTCGTCTAGAAGGTAAATACAACTTTTGGCAGAAAAAAGATCAGCGGTAAGCTGTGCAACAATGTGCAAGACCTGACGGATATCCAAAGTGGAACTAATAGTGTTGACCATCTCCATCCAGACAGCCATTTTCCGTAAGTGATGGTCTTTTTGCCTTTGGAATAAAGATTCTTGAATGATATCAGCCATGTGTCTACCCAGGGATACTGCTTTAATAAGCATGTATTGGGCATTATGGTAATTTGTGTTAAATATACCAATCTCCATGGTTCCAACCGGGTCTCCGGCTTTTAAGATGACAGGGAGAGTTGTGGAAATAATTGGTTCTAAGGAATCTATTAGTTGTTCATTTTTATTATTAATTTGCGCAGAAAGAGACTCGTAAATTTGTTCGTTGTGTTTTTTGTAGGCTTTTGCGTTTTTCTTGGTAGCATGCCACCATACTGCAGCTCTTCCTTCACGTACTAAAACCAGGATGGCGTTCCAGAACTCAAAAGAATCGACTGAAGTCTTTAAAGTGCGTTTAAGCGATGATTCCAACTGCTTGCTAATGTTGAAGGTAGGGCTCACTCGACATATCAATACGAGCTCCGGCTTAAAGGAGGCGTTTAGATCTATTTCTGTCAACTTTAAGGCATTCCTTTCCAGCTTGCACTAATTAAGGATTGCGGTATCTTTATTTATGCAGATGGCAGCCGCAACTGGCATAAGGGAGTATAAATTATTATAGCTTTTTGCGGCGTTATCGTCAATGATTTGCAGTTCTACTAAACAGCAAGGATTAACCCTTATTTCACTCTTTTTTAACCTGGCTTCCATGCTTTTAAGCGATGTTTTTCCAAGAGTTAATGGGTTAGAGTTAGGAATGATTAAATTAGCTATGTTGACAGCTTATACTTACGTTCTGAGGAGCAAATATACTGCTAGAAAAGTTAAAGAATAATATAAAAGGGAAAGTGACTGACCGGTGGATAAAGATGATAATGTTTTTAACGTTGATAAACAACAGCAGGATTTTTTTAAATCTTTGTTGAACAAATATAATATTCAAACAGTACTGGATATATCTCAGGGCTATGAAAACCTAGCATTTTTGATGGCTAAATGGGGAAAAGATGTTACTTTTTTAGAAGACAATGTTCTTTTTGCGCAAAAGGCTCATCTTAAAAGTATCCAATCAGGTATTAAATTAAGAATTCTTTCTGCAGATATGCGCGACCTTTCCAGTGTGTGTCAGACAAAATTTGATCTGATTACCTGCATTAATAACACTTTATTTTCTTTGCCAAATGAAGAAGATGTTTGGGGAACTCTAGCGCAGATGTACCTGAAGCTTCATCCGGGAGGGCTTTTAGTTATTTATGACGTGGAAGAGCGAAAAGAGGTTGCAGGATCTTTTTCAAGCAAAGATTTACATATTTGGCTGGCGGAGCTTGGCTTTGAGAAAATTGAAAACTTTAACAGCGTTTGGAAAGAAAAAGAGAGTAATTTTTTGGTAATTAGCGTAACTGCGCGTCCCCAAACAAGTTTTTAATAATTTTCCAGGGTGAGTAAAGATTTTTGGGGAGCAGATATTCCTATTATATGTTATTATATTTGTTAAGTCGTAAATTTAGTTTATTTAAATGGAGGAGGTGGGTAAATGCGTTTAAAAGGAAAGGTTGGTATTGTAACAGGCGCTCGCAAGGGAATAGGTGAGGCAGTGGCTGTTGGATTGGCTAAAGAAGGGGCCGATTTGTGTCTGGTGAGCAGAAGCATTGAACCGGATAGCGAGCTGGTTAAGGAAGTTGAGTCTTTGGGACGGAAAGTTGTTGTAAAACAGGTTGATGTTGGAGACAGAACCCAGACCGAGGAGATGGTTGATGAAACCCTGAATAAGCTGGGGAAGGTTGATTTTCTTTTTAACAATGCTGGTATCAGTAAACCGGGGATGCTCTGGAAAATAACCCAGGAACAGTGGGATGAAGTAATCAGAATTAACCTGACAGGAACTTTTAACTGTATCCAGGCTGTATCAAGGCCTATGATGGAGCAGGGCCAAGGCTCTATTATAAACGTTACTTCTTCTGCGGGACTGCTGGGAACTATTGGGCAGGCGAACTACACTGCAGCAAAAGGCGGAGTGTACGCCTTGGGGAAATCTGCTGCAAAAGAGCTTGCCCGCAAAAATATCAGGGTTAATACAATAGCACCTATGGCTGAAACTGATATGACCCAGACTATTGCTAATGATCCCAAGTTTAAAGAGAAATATCTTGAACGTATCCCGCTGCACCGTTTTGCTAAGCCAGAGGAAGTTGCTCCTGTGGTAATATTCCTGGCTTCAGATGAGTCCAGTTATATAACAGGTCAAATTATCTGTGTTGATGGCGGAATGGTTATGCCCTAAATTATAATTCAGGAGGGAAAAATATGCCCAATGATGTAGCTATCATCGGCGTTGGTCAGAGTTCGTTTGTACGCAATTATGAAGGTTCTATACGGGAATTATCTTTTGAAGCATATAAAGAAGCCATGCTGGATGCAGGATTGTCTAATGAAGATATTGGTGCTTCTATTATATGTTCTGCACCAGAATATGACAAGCAGCGCAGCCCAGCGGCTTTGGTTGCAGAATACCTGGGATTAATTCCTCAACCCACCTTTTATGTAGAAACTGTTTGTTCTTCAAGCACTACAGGTATCAGGGTGGGGTATTCCCTGATAAAATCAGGATTACATGATCTGGTTGTAGTGCTAGGTTTTCAGAAAATGTCCGAAATATCATCGGCTGATTCACAGGAAAGAATGGGGCGCGGGGCAGATATTATGTGGGAATCGCCGTTCGGGACGATGATGCCTGCTTATTATGCTTTACATGCTCGCGCTCATTTTGATAGGTACGGCAGCACAGAGAAAGATCTGGCCCTGATAAGGCTAAAAGCGGCAAAATATGGCAAGCTAAATGAAAAAGCAGTTTTTAGAAAAGACCTGGAGCTAGATCAAGTTTTAAACGCTGATCCCATAGCAACTCCTTTGAAGAGATTCGATTGTTGTGCTAACGCGGATGGCTCTTCCTGCCTGATCCTGGCCAGTGCTGAAAAGGCAAAGGAACTTTCGAAAAAACCGGTTTGGATTAAAGGATTAGGCTCTGCCATTGCTTCACAGACCATGACAGGTCGTGAAACCCTGGACGGGCTAAGCTGTGCCCGTGAAGCTGCTAAAGAGGCATATAACATGGCCGGTATGACCCCTCAGGATATCGATGTTGCAGAAGTACATGACTGTTTTACTATAGCAGAGATGATGGCCTATGAGAACCTTGGCTTTGCAGAGCCCGGTAAAGGACCCGAGCTTATTAAGGAAGGGGAAACCTATATCGGGGGGAAAATTCCAGTCAATGTAGATGGAGGGCTTCTTTCTAAAGGTCATCCCATTGGTGCCACAGGAGGTTCACAGGTGCGCACTATTGTATTGCAGTTGAGGGATGAGGCTGGAGATATCCAGGTTCCAGGTGCCGAGACTGGGCTGGTGCATAACATAGGTGGCGTTGGTATTTATGGAAACGTGATTATAATGGGGAGGTAGAGAAAATTGGGTTTTGAAAAATTTGGGCATATTAGCTTTACATCCCAGACAAAAGTAGCAGATTTTGTTGATTACTTGGAAAAAGGAGAGGTACGGGGGACACAATGTGTATCGTGTAAAAGAACTTTTTTCCCACCTCGTGCCGATTGTGCCTGGTGTTTAGCCAGCGAAGTGGAATGGGTTGCGGTGGAGGGTGAGGGAAAACTGGTGAGTTTCACAAAGGCCAACTACGCGCCAACCGGATTTGAGGCTGATGCACCGTATATTCTGGCTTTGGCGGATTTTAACGGAGTGAGAGTATTTGGCAGGCTTAGTAATGATGTTCCGGAAAAAGATACGAAAGTTGGAATGCCGGTAAAGATTAAGCCGATATCGCTTCCTGGGGGGCAATTAAGTTATGAGTTCAGAACGACTTAAAACTTAGATTTTGCCCCTCTCTGCCCATAAGAACAGAGTTTATTATATTTATCCTGTAATTGAGCTGAAGTTACAGGCCAAAGCAATAAATTTAGAAAAGAGATTCAGGATTCAAAGGGGTGATATCACCCGTATTTTAATTTTTGTGTTTAGGATTATTCTGCCATTAAACGTTTGTGTGATATCATCCCTAATCCAAAATATAAAATAAGTAAACTTTGTAGCTGCATATCTGCTATGATTCAACTAAGGAAGGTGTTCTGCTTAAGTGAGCTCCCCTGTCATTGATTTTCATATTCATCCGCTACATTATAATTACTATGGAGAAAGCGCGTTAGAGTGGATAAAAAATTTACATAAAGAAAAATGCTGGGAACAATATTGTGATTATTATAATGACCCGGATAATTTCGTCGATTATTTGCAAAAGAGTGGAGTAGACTACGGAGTTGTTCTGGCAGAGTTGTGTCCAGCTGTTACCGGTGTTTGCACGAATGAATATGTTTTGCATTTTTGTAAGGGACATAAAGAGCTAATTCCTTTCGCCAGTATAAACCTGCACCTTACAGTTAATCCGGCCTTGGAGCTTAAACGACTTATAGGGGAAGGTTTCCAAGGGTTAAAAATATATCCCACTTATCAGCACCTGTTTCCTAATGATCATCGCTTGTATCCAATTTATGCCGTTGCAGAACAGGCAGGGATCCCTGTAATGTTTCATACAGGTTCCTCCGTTTTCAAAGGGGCAAGATTGAAATATGGCGATCCCCTTTACCTGGATGATGTTGCTGTTGATTTTCCGAACATGAACATAATCTTGGTGCATGGGGGAAGGGGTTTTTGGTACGAAAGGGCTTTTTTTCTTACCCGCCTGCACGAGAATGTTTACCTGGAAATAGCAGGTCTTCCACCCAAAAAGTTGATCGACTACTATCCCGAGCTTGATAGAATTGGTGATAAAGTGCTATTCGGGTCTGATTGGCCGGGAATTACAAACTTGCAAGACAATATTAATACTATTAGGAATTTACCTTTACCTGCTGAGCAAATAGAAAAGATTTTAGGTGGTAATGCAGCAAAGCTCTTGGGACACGTTGTGTAGCCAGGAGTAATTTTTTTAGAATAGCCCCAAAAGGCAGGAAAAACACGTTTAGTGTGGAAGTTAATAAGTGAAAACTGTAGCATGGCTTAATAAATAATGCCTAACTGTTAAAAAGGTAAGAGCAGAGGAGTTAATAGCTAATATTTCCAGAATAGTGTTTACCAGGACAATTTTGGCAAAAGGGTTTTTCCAACTATCTTTTCAGGTATAAAAAGTTAAATTTTTTTGTCGAAGGAGGTGAAGCGGTAAAGTACCGAAAGATACAAGTAGAACGGTGATTTTTTATGAGGGTCGGGGCTTATTTGTGAAGCACGGTAATATGGATGCCTCAAAAAAACTAAGCGAGGTGTCTTAAGTTCATGTCCAATTATAACCCGCTAAATATTCTTGTCGTTTTACAGCCTGGTCTTGGTGTTCCTGATGAATACGAAGAATTGATAAAAGAACGATTTCCGGAAAAAGTTTCCAATGGAGAAATACGCATCAGGTTGTCCCAAAACGGAGCAGATATTCCTGATGAATGGTTGGATACTCATATCATAGGAACAGGTATGATAGTAGACAAGGTGCCGGAAATGAAAGAATTACAGTGGATAATGACTTTGAGTGCTGGTTTTGATCACTGGATAAAGTTTGGCAAGATTCCCAGTCATGTCCCTTTGACCAACCTTCCTGGTGGTTCCGGTATACCTGTGGCTGAATATACTCTTGGTTTGATGCTGTATCTTGCCAAAAAATATCACAAGGTTTGGGAAAACCAAAAACAGAAAAGATTTATCCGTATTCGCGGAGAAGAGCTTTACGGGAAGACCATCGGTATTATTGGACTTGGTGGAATTGGTCGTGAAATAGCAAAAAGAGCTAAAGGTTTTGAAATGCGTGTTATCGGAACTGATATACAAAAAATGGATCTCCCCTATGTAGATGAAATGTACCTTAATGACAATATTGAAGATGTAATTAGCCAGAGCGATTTTCTTGTACTTTCCTGCCCTGAAACCCCCGAAACGCTGGGAATGATGAATGAAAAACGTTTTAAGCTGATGAAAAATACTGCCTATTTAATAAATTGTGCTCGCGGTTCATTAATTATTAAAGAAGATTTGATTAAGGCTTTGAATGAAGAATGGATTGCCGGCGCAGCTAATGACACGCAGTGGATTAAAAACCCGCTTCCTTCTTTCCTTCCTCCTGAAGACGAACTCTGGGATGCTAAAAACATAATTATCACCCCGCACGTTTCCAGCTGGACTGATATGTATGCCCACAGGTTCGGTGGAGCATTTGTTGATAATATTGAACGCTATTTAAATGGCCAACCTCTAAAAAATATATGTTCCGGTTTCGAAGGGGAACAGAGTTGGGTAAAAGAGTAAAGAATCTGAAGTAGTTCACATGAGTAAAGTACGTATTAAATTTCTAAAATGTTTGTGCTAGAAAGGAGAGAGCATGTGAGCTCAGAATTATTAAACACTTTTAAAACTGCCGCTGAAAACTATGATGAAGATGTGCAGCAATGGAAAAAGACAGTTGGGGGAAAAGCGATTGGATTTCTTCTTACAGATGTTCCGGAGGAGTTAATTCACGCAGCCGGTTTTTTCCCTTTTGGTATCAGCGGAGGGGATACAAGGATGGATATGGCCGATGCTCACCTGCAATTTTGGGCCTGTTCTTTTGTTCGCAGCAGCTTGGCTATGGCCCTGGAAGGGAAACTGGATTTTTTGGATGGACTGATTATCCCCCATACCTGTGATACTACTCGCATGGTTCTGGGAATTTGGAAACATGCAAAACCTTTATCACTGATGGATAATTTCCGCATTCCCAAACAGGTTGAACGCCCCAGCGCCCAGAAATATCTGGTAGGTGAAATCAGCAGATTAAAGAAATTACTGGAAGATTTTCGTGGATCTGAAATTACTGATGAAGAACTATGGCAAAGCATCAAACTATATAATAGCAATAGGGAGTTGCTGCGAAAGCTCTTTTTTCTACATGAGAAAAATCCCAATCTTCTGGGTAACAGGAATCTTTATACCATTATTAAGAGTTCCATGGTAATATCTCGTGAAAAATTAAACAAACTACTGCAGGAACTACTTAATAGCCTGGAAAAAGAAGAAGAGACATCTTCTCCTGGGAACCATAAAAGTCGTATAGTCATATCTGGCACACTTTTAGAACCTATGGAGATCCTTGATTTTTTTGAGGAAAGTGGTGGGGTAATTGTAGCTGATGATTTAAAGAATGGTTTTCGATATATTGAAAGTGATGTGCCAGAAAAAAGTGATCCCATCGAAGCCCTGGCTGAACGCCAGCGTAGCAGGATTCCATCTGCTGCATACGATAATAATAATAACCCCCGTAGGGATTTCTTGGTTAATCTGGCTAAGGAGAAAAAAGCTGACGGAGTAATCTTACTGCATCTTAAATATTGTGAGCCGGAGAATTATGATTACTACGACAATTATCTTGCCCTGGAGGCAGCCGGTATTCCTGCCATGCGCATTGAAACTGAATTTGGAGGCGTTGCTCTTGGTCAACTGCGGACCAGGGTGCAGGCTTTTATGGAAATGGTAGGGGGTGGTGGCAGTGACTGAAAAAAAACCTTTTAAGACAGCAGAGCTGATGAAAGAGATGATGAAGGGATATTACAGGGATGGGGCCCATGCCAAGGAAAACGGTATTCCGGTGGTTTGGGTTACCGCAGTGTCACCGGTAGAGATTATTTATGCTGCAGGACTATTCCCTTATTATCCGGAAAACTTTGGTGCTGTGGCAGCGGCGAAAAGAGTGGCAGATAAGCTTTCCCAGGTAGCAGAGTCCAAGGGTTATGCACATGATCTTTGCGGGTATGCTCGCTGTGGAATTGGAGATGCCTATTCCGAAGAGCACCCGGTTGGTGAAATAGTAAAACCGGATATTACCATGGTATGCAATACACAGTGCGGTAGTCTTTCTAAATGGTTCGAAGTGGCCAGCCGCTTTTACAAAGTGCCTCACTTTGTGCTTGACGCACCCCAGATCGGAAACGAGCCAGAAGAGCTGGTCACCCAGTATTTTATTGAACAGTTGTATGAGCTGATTTCATTCCTGGAAGAGGTTACCGGCAAGCCTTATGATTATGACCGATTAAACGAGGTCCTGAAGCTTTCCAGTGAGGCATGCCGTCTCTGGAATGAAGTTTTAGAGACAGCCGCCTTGGAACCGGCCCCTTTTGGCTTTTTTGATGCTTGTTTTCATATGGCTCCCATTGTCACCATGCGGGGCACTCAACAAGCGGTGGATTATTACCGAGCCTTGAAAGAAGAATTGGATGAACGAATTAAGCAGGGTATACCAGCCATACCTAACGAGCGGTTTAAGCTTTATTTTGACCATATTCCACACTGGCCAAAACTGCGCTGGTTTTCAGAGCTGTTTGCCTCCCGTGACGCGCTGGTAGCGGTATCACAATACACCCATTCCTGGGCATACGATTTTGACCTGAGTCGTCCTATTGAGAGCCTTGCAGAGCAATATACTGAGGAATTTGTGAACCGCTTTTTTGATTACAGGATAGAGCTGAAAAAAAGGCTTATGGAAAAATATGATGTAGATGGGTTTGTACTTTTCTCGAACCGCAGTTGCAAACCCAATGCATTTGGGCTTTATGACAAACGCAAAATCATTACTGAGGAAACAGGGATCCCAGGAGTTGTCTTTGAATCAGATATGTCCGATTTACGTTTTTTTTCCGAAGAGCAAATAGTTGATAAACTGGAACCATTTTTTGAGCAGCTGGAAGCCGGAAAAGAATCTTGAGTTGCAGAACTGTGGCATTAAAAGAAGGGAGGATAAAGAGTTGGCGAAGAAGTTAATGACAGGGAACGAAGCTTTTGCGTATGGAGCGTATTTGAGTGGGGTTAGGGTTAGGGCGGCCTATCCGGGCACGCCCAGTACAGAAATCATGGACAATTTTTCCAGGTATCCCGGGGTGTTTGCGGAGTGGTCTCCCAATGAGAAGGTATCCCTGGACGTGGTCATAGGTGCCTCCTATGCGGGTGCACGTTCCATGGGTAGCATGAAACATGTGGGGGTGAACGTAGCGGC
>SLJK01000166.1 GCA_007135125.1 Syntrophomonadaceae bacterium
ATAAGCTTCTAATTTTGATTATGATCCTGTTAATGGCCGTGAGCTTGTTTTCGGGCACCTCTAATGCTGAACAAATAGATGGCAGCCGAGAACCGGCGGAACAGGCTGAAGAAAATACAGAAGAGGAACCCCAACCGGCCACGGGAACTATTTCTTTGCGCCATGTAGACGAAGAAGGGGTAGAAATCGGCGAGACTTTTGAGCGTGAGTATAATTTAGGAGAATACACCTTTGAGGCCATGCATATTCCAGGGTACGACCTGGTCAGCCCTGCTATCCAATCTGTTACACTCTCTGCGGATGGGGAACAAAAGGTAATTATTTTCGAATATCGGTCGCAGGCCCCGGTGCCAGGGCCCGACCCCGAACCCGAACCCGAGGAAGAACCAGGCATTGAGGAAGAACGTGCTGACCAAGAAACAACGGTAGAAGATATCATCCTTGCAGCCGAACCTTATAAAACAACTTATTCCATCGGCGAGGAGCTAAATTTGGCGGGACTGGTGGTCTACAAAATATTAAGCGACGGGAAAGAAGAGGAAATTCCCGCTGCGGATTTAACCGTCTCGGGTTTTAACAGCGAAAGAGCGGAAGCAGAACAGGTAGTCACCATTGAATATGATGGATTCAGTGCAGAGTTCACGGTAAGCATAGAAGAGAAAGAAAGCGATGGATTTCTTACCTGGACTCTTGAAAATCCAATACCAAGTTTAGTTATTATCCTTGTCTTTATACTGGTAGTGCTCTCGGTCGCCTTACTGAGAAAATCCCAGAAAAAACCCGCAGAAAAAAAGACAATCCCTCCCCAAGAGGAAAAAAGGCCTAAGGAAAAAGTCGGGACACCGGAAAAAACAAGGAAACGGGCCCTTTATATTATTTTAATAACCGTGGTGGGCTTAATCATACTCGGTTACGCCGGTTCCCTGTTCTTACTGAGCCAAATGGAACGAGAGTTGATTTCCCAGGACGATGAATCACTTGGAATCGAAAAGGGTGTGGGAAGGCGCGGGATTACCAATATTGCCATTTTTGGGATTGACTCAGAGGATGGCATGAGCGGTCGAAGCGACGCTATTATGATTTTAACCCTGGATGAAGTACACAAAAAGATTAAAATTACTTCACTAATGCGAGACTCATACGTAGATATACCCGGCCGCGGAATGGACAAAATCAACCATGCCTATTCCTTCGGGGGCCCGGCGCTTGCCATAAAGACAATCAACCAAAACCTCAAGCTGGACAACAGGCATTACGTATCGGTGAACTTCACCTCCATGCCCGCCATCATCGATGCCGTAGGAGGAGTAGAAGTGGTGATTACCGATCGGGAAGCAAGGGAACTTTCAGGGATCTCCGGCGGAGGAACCCATCTCTTAAATGGCGAGCAAGCCCTCAGGTTCTCAAGGATTCGCAAGATTGATTCCGATTTTGAAAGAACCAGGAGGCAACGGGATATAATGGAGTCCACCATCGAATCCGCCTTGAATGCACCGGTCACTTCTTACCCGGTAATGCTCGGTAAAGTGTTTCCCCATTTGACCACAAACCTGACTTCGAACCAGATTATGAATTTAGGAAGCACTACACTCCTAAAAAACATGAACACCATAGAACAGGCACAGTTCCCGACACCTTCCCTGGGAAGAGGGCAAATGATCAGCGGGGTTTATTACTACGTATTCGATCTTGTTGAAGGAGCCAGAAGGTTGGGCAGATTCATATATCATGATGAACCCCTCGATTGAGATCGGTAGAGTTCGATGGAGTATATAAAAAGGCAGGCAAACTCCTAGAAGCTGCCTACCCTAACGAACAATTAAACCATCCCAGTGCATACCATAAACCACTTTTATCATGGTAAGTTTTTATCATTGGTCGGGGCGACAGGATTTGAACCTGCGACCTCCTGGTCCCAAACCAGGCGCGCTGCCAAACTGCGCCACGCCCCGATCCCCGGCTACCTTTCAATATGCCTAAATTGTAGCATAAACCGGGCTGAAAAGCAATAAGAACCAATTACCGGGACTGGGACCGGGAGACGTCTCTGTAGATGCTGCCGAAAAGAAAGGCAGCCACGCAGCTGATATAAAAACCGCCCAGGATACCGATTATCCACCCGATCAACGGGATAATAGCGATAATACCCAGCACAATATATAAGCCGATAATAACAATATACGCGATAAAGTAGTTATTGAAAGCGCGCTTCAAATAATCGATAATGGTCGAAAAATCAAAAGCAGCCCCGAAATTGCCCTTCCCCACGAAATTTGCTAGGGCCATGGGTAAAAAGAAACCGATAATAATGGCCACGATAAAGGCTAGCAAGAAGGAGGTAAATAATGCTGCCATGCCTCCCCTGGCCATGGTCCCCAGGCCGCCGCCGGCCATCATAATGATAAATGGTATGAGCATGTAAATAAAAGTGATAATGGCTGCCATAATCCCCTGCACAAATTTATCCCCGATATCTGTCCACTCCGGCATGGACTCTTCGCCCTTGATGATATTTCCCATCAATTTAATGAGGTACCCCATGGAAATAAAGTTTACGATGGGAATCAAGCTGATAACCGCGCCGATGATCACCTTCACCAAGCCATTCTGCTCCGCAACCGGAAACCGCAAAGCCTTTTCAAAATTCATCGTCTTATCCCTTCCTTCATATTAATATTTAATATGGGCTTTCTATTAAAATTACACGGCAAGCTCAAAATTCCTACATAAAAAACAATATTATGAAGATTTTTAACTACATACCCGCAGAAACTATCCCAGTTTCGGCAGGAAGACTCAGGATAACCGGCCAGCATATATAATGCCTGCATATATAATGCCTGCAATCCAGCTACATATTCTTTAAAAGCTCCCTGATCCTCTGCAGGGCTTTACCCCGGTGACTCACCCGGCTTTTCTCTTCATGGTCCATCTCGCCGAAGGTTTTGCCTTCTTCAGCACAGATAAAGAGGGGGTCATAACCGAACCCGCGCTCTCCCCGGGGTTCGCTGCCCAGGTAACCGGGGCAATCCCCCTCCACAGTTATGGTCCCCCCGTCCGGGGAGGAAAGGGCAATGACGCAGACAAAACGGGCCGCTCTTTCCTGGGGCGGCACATCCTTCATCAGCTCCAGCAGCAGGGCGTTGTTCTCTTCATCGGTTGCCTTTTCCCCGGCAAAACGGGCGGAATAAACCCCCGGCCTGCCCTCCAGGTATTCCACTTCCAGCCCCGAATCGTCAGCCATAACCATCTCCCCGGTCAGGTTAGCAATGGTCTCCGCTTTGAGAACGGCATTCTCCTTAAAAGTCCTGCCGGTTTCCTCCACTTCCGGCAGCCCGGGATAGTCCTGCAGTGAAAGAATATCCAGGGGCAAAGAAGAAAGCATATCACGCAGCTCCCTGACTTTTCCCTCATTGCCGGTGGCCAAAAGGAGCTTTTTACGGGGCACGGGTACAGGTTGGTGGTGGTGCCGGGGCGCCTCTTCCAGGACCTCCTGCTGCAGCCCTACAAGCTCAGTAATGCCCTTTTCGCCCAGCTCCAAAAGCTTCTGCAGCTGCTCCCTGCTAAAAGGTTTTTTTTCCGCAGTCCCCTGCACCTCGATCATTTCACCGCGGCCGGTCATCACCACGTTCATATCTACTTCGGCGCTGCTATCTTCCTCGAAGGAGAGATCCAACAGCGCCTCCTGCTCGATAAGTCCCACACTTACCCCTGCCACATAATCCTTCAGGGGCCAGCTGTCTATTTTTCCCTCCCGCTGCAGGTACTGCAGCGCGTCGGCCAGGGCCACAAAAGCCCCCGTAATGGCAGCGGTGCGGGTTCCCCCGTCAGCCTGCAGCACATCGCAATCGATCCAGATAGTCCTCTCGCCGAGAGCTTCCAGGTCCACCACAGCCCGCAGCGCCCTCCCGATGAGGCGTTGGATCTCGTAGGTGCGCCCACTGATTCTGCCCCGCGCAGCTTCCCTAATATTTCTGTGCTGGGTAGATCGGGGCAGGAGAGAATACTCCGCGGTCACCCAGCCTCGATGTTCTCCCCGCATCCAGTTCGGGATCTTTTCCTCCACGGTAGCGGAACAGATAACACAGGTATCCCCTACCTCGATCAGAACCGACCCTTCCGCATACTTCAAATAATCCCTGGTGATCTTGACTTCTCTGGTTTCATCGGCCTTCCTGCCATCATTTCTCATGTAAATACCCTTTCTTTTACCATGTACCTGGTCTATTTTAACTTCTTTTTGTTCCTCTTAAAGGGGAACAGCTTGCAGGAGATTCTAAGATTGCCGCCGAACTTCTTAGGTATTAACCCCCATGCCCTGGCGGGCCATTACCGGAAAGTAGAACCGGTTTTGCAAACCGGAGAAAAAGAGGTGGTCCGAAAGTGATTATTCGCCGCATTTTAGCCTTCTTAATAGATGCCCTGGCAGCCGGCCTGATCTCCATGATACCCGGGATAGGGTTGGTCGTCGGCATCCTCTACCTGCTCCTGCGGGACGGGCTAACCAAAAACGGCAGTGTGGGTAAAACCCTGCTCAAACTTCATGTAACCACCATCGCCGGTCAACGCCTGAACTACGGCGAATCTTTACGCCGCAATTTTATCTTTTTCATACCTTACCTGTTCGCTATCGTTCCCCTTATCGGATGGCTGCTCGGCTTTGTGGCAGCACTGCTCATCTGCCTGCTGGAGCTTTTGGCCATGCACACCCACCCCCAGGGTATGCGTTTCGGGGACCGCTGGGGCGGAACCATCGTCAGAGAAGCGGTGTCTTATTACAATCATTAACACTTCCCTTCTCTTCCCGTCCCGTCCCCTGCCTAACCTTCTCCCAGGATAACCTGGTAGGCCCGGATATTGTCATGCAGCAGACGGGCAGCCATCTCCTTGAAAGGCGCAGCCCGGCCGCTCACGTAAAAGCGGTGATAAAGATGGTCCTCCTGTCCACGCAGAAGCCCCTTTTCCTCCATGATAGCCCTGGTCTCCCGCACCGTTTCCCGGGCAGAACTGATCAGCCTCACCCCGGGGCCCATGGTGGAACGAATTACGTCCTCCAGCAGCGGATAATGGGTACATCCCATAATGAGGGTATCGACACCTTCGTCCCTGAGCCAACCCAGGTATTCTTCCGCAACCCTTTCCGCTTCGGGGCTGTGAACCAGGTCATTTTCCACGATGAGCACAAACAGGGGGCAGGCCTGGCTGAAGAGCTCCACCCCGGGCGCCATCCTGCGCAGCACCTCCTGGTAAGCACCGCTCTCAATAGTACCGCTGGTCCCGATAACCCCTATTTTCCCCGACCTGGTCTCCTGCAGGGCAGCACGCACTCCCGGCTCAATAACCCCCAGGAGCGGCAGGTCAGCCTTTTCCTTGTAATAATCCAGCCCGGCCGCCGTGGCTGAATTGCAGGCCACAACAATGAATTTAACCTCCTGGGTCTGCAGAAAATCGATGATCTGGTACACAAAACCACGAACCACTTCGTGGGAACGTGGACCGTACGGCATACGGGCCGTGTCGCCAAAATAAACGATCTTTTCGCGGGGAAGCTGCCTGAACATCTCCTTGACTACCGTTAGCCCCCCCACGCCTGAATCCAGCAGCGCAACTGCCTTCTGGTTTTCCAAAATGCAGGCCTCCCCTGTTTACCGGTTAAAAATCCTGATAAGCGCTCCTCCTTATTATCTTAACCTCTTCGCCGGGATATTTCCAGTCCCAGGGGAAAATTTTCGGGAATAATCCTATAATCAAGATTAGTTCCCCGCTGCTCCTTAAGTTTTGCTCTTGAATTTTCCACAAAATAAAATTAAAATGATTGTGGAATTACGGTTGCTATTATGATAAAATAGTTTCTAATCGTTAATTAGTGCCTTCTAGCAGATAATCATTATTCATAACAGTATCCCTGATTAAATGAGTTTGGAGGTGTAAACCGTTGGCAGAAGAATTAATCGAAATCCGCTGGCACGCCAGGGGTGGGCAGGGGGCTGTGACCGCCGCGAAAACATTGGCCGAAATGTCACTGACCAAGGACATGTTTTTCCAGGCGTTTCCCGAGTACGGCCCCGAAAGGATGGGCGCCCCTATCCAGTGCTTCAACCGCTTAAGCGAAAACAAGATATCCACCTACTGCGGGATAACTAACCCCGCCATCGTAGTTGTAGTCGACCCCACCCTGCTGGAAGTGGTTGATATCTCCACGGGACTTGCCGCGGACGGAACCCTGATTATTAACACTCCCAAGAACCCCTCGGAAATCAGGTCCAAAATCAACCTGAACGGCAGGAAAATTTATACGGTAGATGCCACCCATATTTCCCTGGAAGCCCTGGGACGCTTTATGCCCAATATACCCATGTTAGGAGCCCTTTTAAAAGCCACGGGACTTTTGACAAAAGAAGAAGCGGTAGACTTTCTTAGGAATAACTTTGGCAAAAAATTTCCTTCCAAAGTGGTAGAAAGCAACGTTGTCGCCATGGAAAGGGCTTTCGAGGAGGTGGAAACAGAATGACCTGGGATATCCATGACATCCAGAAATGGAGCTGGAGAAAGCACCCCCTGGGAGGCGTTATTGAAGACCCGGGAAATTCCAGCAAATTTAAAACAGGTGGCTGGCGCACCTTCCGCCCCGTGCGGAATGCTTTGAACTGCAACCAGTGCCTGATTTGCTATATATACTGCCCGGACAGTTCCATCATAGTCGAGGACGGAAATGTGACCGGTATAAATTATGATTTTTGCAAAGGATGTGGGATCTGTGCTACAGAATGCCCACGGGACGCTATAGAAATGAAGGACGAAGGCGAAGAAACAGATAAACAGAACAAGTAATTAGAAAGACCGTTGTGCAAAAGAAAGGAGGCAATCATTTGGTAGTGACCAAAAACACTGTGGCCCTGATCGGAACCGATGCCGTGGCAGAAGCCATGCGCCAAATTAACCCCGATGTAGTAGCGGCATACCCCATCACTCCACAGACCGCCATAGTAGAAACCTTTTCCCAGATGGCAGCAGACGGCATCGTTAAAACCAACTTTGTCGCCGTCGAAAGTGAACACAGCGCCATGAGCGCAGCCATAGGAGCAGCGGCCGCCGGAGGCCGAGTAATGACGTGCACCTCTTCCCAGGGGTTGGGTTTTATGTGGGAGCTGCTGTATATCGCTTCCGGCTTAAGGCTTCCTATCGTAATGCCCAATGTTAACAGGGCCCTTTCCGCCCCCATCAATATCCACTGTGACCACAGTGACAGCATGGGAGCCAGGGATTCCGGCTGGATACAGCTTTTCTCCGAAAACGCACAGGAAGCCTACGATAATACCCTGCAGGCCACCCGCATCGCAGAACATCCCGACATTCTGCTGCCGGTCATGGTCCAGCTGGACGGTTTTATAATCTCCCACGCTGTCGACCGCTTAGAGCTCATACACGACGATATCGCCCGGGAATTTGTGGGAGAACTGCACCCGGCCTATTCCCTGCTGAACTCTTCCAAACCTGCCAGCGTGGGCAACTTTGACAGCCTGTACGGTTACTTTTTTGAATTCAAACAGCAGCAGGAAGAGGGCATGCGCAATGCCCTGCAGGTTATTCAAGAGGTGGGGAAAGAATTTGGAAAAGCCACCGGCCGCTCCTACGGCCTTTTTGAGCCTGTAGGAATGGATGATGCCGAAATTGCCATTATCGCCCTGGGATCCGCTTGCGGCACTGTGCGCAGTGAAATAGAATGTATGCGAGAAGCAGGCATCCCCATAGGTATGATCAAGCTGCGCAGCTTCCGACCCTTCCCCGCTGCCGAGCTGGTGCGGGTCCTGGAAGGCGTCAAAGTGGTAGCCGTCATGGACCGGTCGGACAGTTTTGCCGGCGGTATGGGAGGCCCGGTCTTCATGGAACTGCGTTCAGCTCTCTATGACATGCCAAACAAACCCCAGGTAATAAACTATATATACGGACTTGGAGGAAGGGACCTCTCCATTGAACTAACCCAAAAAGTTATCAATGACCTGGAAGAGATTGCCGGCGGCAAAGAGGTGCAACAAAAAGTCAATTACCTGGGACTGCGGGAAGGGGAGGAGTAAAAATGCCGACAAAGCTGAGAAACCTGGTACAAAAAGAGGAAATGCTTTCCGGCGGTCACCGCCTTTGTGCAGGCTGCGGTGCATCCGTGGCCGTGAGGCAGGTACTGCTGGGTGCACCCGATAACATACAGATGGTGATAGGCAACCCCACCGGTTGCCTGGAAGTCTCCACTACAATCTATCCCTATACTTCCTGGAATACATCCTTTATCCACAGCGCTTTCGAAAACGCTGCCTCCACTATGAGCGGCGTAGAAGCCGCCTACCAATCCATGAAAGCCCAGGGCAAAATCGACGAAGATTACCGCTTTGTGGTTTTTGCAGGAGACGGAGGCACTTACGATATTGGCTTTCAAGCACTCTCGGGCGCCCTGGAACGAGGGCACAAAATGGTCTACGTCTGTTACAACAACGAAGCCTATATGAACACAGGCATCCAACGCTCCGGCGCAACCCTGAGAGGCAGCTGGACCACCACCAGTCCCCACGGCAAGGAAAGCTTCGGGAAAAAAGAAAACCGCAAGGATATGACCCTCATCGCCGCCGCCCACAACATTCCCTACGTCGCCCAGGCTTCCATCAGCCACTGGAAAGACCTGATACGCAAGTCCAGGAAAGCCTTCGAAGCGGACGGACCGGCTTTTATCAACGTCCTCTCCCCCTGCCACAGGGGATGGCGCTACCCTCCGGAAAAAACGGTGGAAGTAGCTAAACTGGCCGTTCAGAGCTGTATCTGGCCCCTCTACGAAGTAGAAAACGGGAAGTGGAAACTGACCACTAAAGTCCGCTACAAAGAATCTATTGAAGAATACATGCGCATGCAGGGACGTTTTGCCCACCTCTTTAAGCCGGGCAACGAAGAAGTCCTGGCCGACCTGCAGCAATACATCGACCGGGAATGGCAAAAGCTCCTGGAGCGCTGTGGCGAAGAAATTGAAGACCTATAAATTGCCCTACCCTTAAATATAAACAGGCCTGATCTTCAAAGCCCCTGCTAAACGAATAGCAGGGGCTTTTAGTTAACATATACTGACAAAGTTGACAGGTACCCC
>SLJK01000161.1 GCA_007135125.1 Syntrophomonadaceae bacterium
ACCCCTATCCCTACGCCCATTACCAGCGTAGACATAACAAACCACCAGTTAGGAGAGAAAAGTTCCGGCATGGAAGCCCAACCACGGTGTCCCTCCTCAACCAGAAATTCAGGGACCAGGTCGCTCATTCCTGCCAGGGATGAATGGGCCTGGGTTACACCTCCCAGTGTAACATAAGTGAAAATCAGCAGAGATATCATTACTACCAGCATTAAAGTGCCCTGAAAGGCACCGGTATATAAAACGCCTTTCATCCCCCCGGCCAGCACATATGCACCTACTATCAGGGCTACAATAAGCAGCGCAACATTAAAATTTATGTACAAGGCCATCTCCATGAAACGTGCTCCACCGATCATTACCGCAGCGGCATAGAGAGGCATGGCTACCGCAATTACTACAGCGGAAAATCTTCTTATAAAAGTGGAATTATATCTCAAGCCCATTAACTCAGGAAAAGTTTGAGCGCCTAACGTTCGCCCCATAGCTCTTGTTCTCCGTCCAATAAAAACAAAAGCGATAAAAATACCTACTATAATGTTAAAAGCTGTTAGCCAAAGCAGGCTCAAGCCATGAACCCCTGCCGCGCCGCCAAAACCAACTATAGCAGAAGTGCTGATAAAAGCTGCGCCATAACCCATTGCCATCAGGTACGGATTTACTTCTCCCCCGGCAATGTAGTAGTCTCTAGCTGACTTCGTATGCTTGAACCCCAACCACCCCAGATATACTGTTATGGCAAGATAAAACAGTACTACAATAATTAAGGCAAAAAAATCCATACAACTAACCTCCGTTATTCTATTTATCTATATCACTTTCAAAACAGGAATATTAGTCGCTATTCCATTTCAATAGGCCGTAGACAACACAAAGAATAGTTCCTCCAACACTCAACAGATAGGCAGCCAATACCCCCGGATCCTCCAGGCCAAGCATAGTTCTTTCCCCCTTTCATGATCCCCCGCCGGGCGTATACGCCCGGCGGGGCCTTTAGTATCATATATTATTTTATACTGTCTCTGCCGGCGGCAAAGGCCTTTTTATTCAGGTCCAAAAACTTGGCCGGAACCAGATCTTCTACTACCTTTAACCAGGCCTCTTCTTCCCCACCTAACAATGAAGAAAGCGCTCCCAGCATCACTACCCCTATCATGGCAGGATTGCCCAGTTCTGCAGCCAGTTCCGTGCCATTGATCCAGAGCACTTTGCCCGCACTGTTTTTTAACATCTCATCCAGCTGCTGTTCTTTAGGATAGTCCGCCTTGCCAAGGTTGACTGCCGGGGGGGCTATACGGTAACGGTTCACTATGACTACAGATTCTTTGTTCAAATACGTCGGCCAGCGTGCCGCTTCTAACATCTCAAAGCCCAACAGGTAGTCCGTTTTACCTTCTTCCACCAGGGGGGAAGATACTGTATCACCCCACCGCACATGGCTCTCTACGGTGCCACCGCGTTGGGCCATGCCATGAACCTCCGCTTTTTTTACCTCGTAACCCAGTTCCAGGCCTACTCCTGCCAGTATATTGCTGGCCAGGATAGTGCCCTGACCTCCTACTCCTGCCATTAAAAAATCAACTTTCTTCAACCTGCCAGCCTCCTCTCTTGTTCGGTCCATTTACTGTTTACCAGCTCTCCTGGGGGATAATCGCTTCCGACGGACAGACTTTTACACAAAGATTGCAACCGTTACACAAGATGGGATCTATGCTAACATGCCCTTCCTCCTGCATAAGCGGCGAACAGCCCAGATCCAGGCAAATGCCACAGTCCGCACAGGCTTCCTCGTCTACACGCGGGGGAGGATTTTTCTCCCTGGTATAGAGCACACAGGGCCGCCTGGAAATGATCACTGAAGGTTCGTCACTGTTTAAATGATCGTCTAATATCTTGGCCATCTTATCAATATCATAAGGATCTGCTACGTCCACCTTTTCAAAACCAATGGCACGGACCAGCTTTTCCAGATCCACAGCTTTGGTCTTCTGCTTTTGTAAAGTAATGCCCGTTCCAGGGTGCTGCTGCATCCCGGTCATGGCCGTTACACTGTTGTCGGTGATAACGGTGGTGGTGGAACCACCGTTGTAGAGAATATCTATAAGGGGGTGAATACCCGAGTGGAAAAAGGTTGAATCACCCAAAATCGCACAGGTACGATCCTTTACTTTAGCCACGTCTATGCCGTGGGCTACACCGATACCGGCACCCATACATCCGGTAAAGTGCATGGCGCTAAGGGGCGGGGCAAAGCCCAGGGTATAGCAGCCAATATCACCCAGCACCAGTGCTCCGGATTCCCTAAGGTTGTAAAAAAGGGATCGGTGGCCACAGCCCGGGCAAAGCATGGGAGGCCTTACCGGAAGCTCGGAGGCTTTCGCGGCAGCTGCTGCTGCTTCCTTCTGTCCTTGGGACCCCTCGATCAAGCCGGCTTTGGCAGCACAGCTGCGGACCAACGCAGGACTGAATTCACCTATGATGGGGAATATATCTTTGCCACGGACTTCTATGCCCATCAAACGAATCTGTTCTTCGAAGAAAGGATCCAGTTCTTCTACCACAACCAGGGTTTTAACGCCGGAGGCAAACCGGCGAATGAGCTTCTCCGGAAGAGGGTAGACCATGCCCAGTTTGAGAAAGCTGGCCTCCGGAAAGACTTCCCGGGCATACTGGTATGAAGTGCCCGCTGCAATAATCCCCAGCTCGCCGCTTCCTTCTTCGATACGGTTAACAGGGGTCGTCTCCGCATATTCGGCCAACTGCTGCAGCCTTTCTTCTACCACGGGGTGGCGGTGGCGGGCATTGGCCGGCACCATCACAAATTTGCGGGCATCACGCTCGTAGGCCGGAGGTTCTTCCGGCGGGGGCGGCGGCTGACGGTCTTCCATCTCCACCGGCGTGGATGAGTGCGAAATGCGCGTCACCGAACGAACCATTACCGGGGTGTCAAATTGCTCGCTCATCTCCAGGGCCAGGCCCACATACTGCTTGGCTTCTTCACTGTCTGCAGGCTCCAGCATGGGCAGCTTGGCAAATTTAGCATAATTGCGGCTGTCCTGCTCGTTCTGTGAACTGTGCATACTGGGATCATCCGCAACAACCAGCACCAAACCGGCTTTTAAACCGGTATAAACAGCGTAAAACAAGGAGTCCGCCGCTACGTTCACCCCCACATGTTTCATGCTGGCCATGGAACGTGCACCCGCATAGGAGGCACCTATGGCCACGTCCAGGGATACCTTCTCATTGGGAGACCACTCCGCAAACACCCCGGGATACCTGGAAAAATTGTCCATGATTTCTGTACTGGGCGTGCCCGGATAGGCCGCCCCAACCCTAACCCCACTCAAATACGCTCCATACGCAAAAGCTTCGTTCCCTGTCATTAACTTCTTCGCCAACTCTTTATCCTCCCTTCTTTTAATGCCACAGTTCTGCCATACTTTCCTGAAAAGTTTTGGCATAAATCCAGCGTTTACTTGTTATAATCATACCATCCGGCACCTGTCTTTCGACCCAATCGCCCGGCCCTAATTAGTGCCTTAAGTGTTTGGGGTGGATTCCAGCGAATATCCTTAAATTCATCATTGAGGTATTCTGCAACAAAATATCCTATATCGGTACCGGTAAAATCATGCAACTCAAATGGGCCCATGGGATGATTTAAGCCCAGTTTAACTGCTGTGTCAATATCTTCCGGCGAGGCCACACCTTCTTCCAGCAACTTAATGGCTTCTAGGTATTGAGCCATCATGACACGGTTAACAATAAACCCGGGGAAATCCTTTTTTACTTCAACAGTGACTTTACCCATCTTTTCAGCCACTGCGGAAATAACTTTCACAGTTGAATCATCGGTATAATAACCTCTTATTATCTCCACCAGTTTCATGATAGGAGGCGGATTAAAAAAATGCATGCCAGCAACTTTTTCCGGCCTTTTGGTGGCACTGGCAAGTAGTGTGATAGGCATGGAAGACGTATTGGTCGCAAAGTATGCTTCAGGCTTACAAATATCATCAAGCTGACTAAAAGCTTTCTTCTTAATCTCCAAATCTTCAATGATAACTTCCACAACCAGTTCTACGTCGGCAAAATCATTGACATTCGCGCTTTTATTGACGCGACCAAGTATCTCTGTTTTTTGCTCTGCAGTGAGCTTCCCTTTTTCAATACTCTTGTCAAAAAAAGTCTCCATACGGCTTACAGCCTTTTCTACAAAGGAAAGCTCAATATCATTGAGCACTACCTGAAAACCGGCCTGGGCTGCAACCTGTGCTATGCCCCCTCCCATTGCCCCTGCTCCCATAACTCCTACTTTTTTTACTTCCATCTCCGCAAAACCTCCTCCTTCTTAACTTGTCATACCAGTATCCTGCCCTCTCCTACAAACACAGAACTAACTCTTTTGGGGGGACACTAACAGGCTAATCTCTAACAAAAAAGCTCGGGCTATCACTCCCCGAGCTTTTTATACAGAGCCCTTACCTTGCCCACTGAAAAGTGTAAAGTAATCCTTCCGCGACCATAGTTTGTCTTTGTTTAAGATAAACGTAAATGGTTTTAATACTGATAATTTTGCGTTATCCTTCAATAGATTACCCCTGTTCTCGAATACTGGAATATCCTTCATGAAATAATTTACCTCCGGAAACAAATGCTTAGCATGCAACATTTTGCCTCACCAGAATCTGAAGATGACCGAAAAGCGACTTCACTTCCACGCCTAGACAAAAACAAGCCCTCGACTTCATTTTGTTGACAGAACCCAAATACCCCATCCAGAAAATATTTTTGCTCCTTTAAAAAACACGAAACATTATAGGTTTAACGGTATCCCACCTCCTTGATGTTTATAAGATATGATAAGTACTTATTGTCGATGTTGTCACTTTTGTATGTTTTTTATTCGCGAAACACAAAGAATTCTCCTGCCTAATAACTAAGCAAATTTTCAAGCTGTGATCAGCTAAATAAAGACTCTTTTTTATTATTATCACTTTCTCTTTTTTTCCGATTTATCTATTAAAAGCAGGATCATAGAAGGAGATGTCGAAAATAGTATTATTGAAAATTGTTCTTCCTTTTTACTAATAGTTTTCACAGTAATTTCTGTCCAAAGCACAACAGATACTATTGCAGATTTTTAAACTGGGGGTGTTAAGAACTTCAATATGTTTTAAGCAATAGCATGGCAGAACGGTGATTTAATAGGCTCTAATGCTCAACGCCAAACATATGATATATATATGATGTAACAATTCTCTAATTGAAATTATATTTGACTTACTTTTTTGTAGGTATATTAATTAAAACGGTAGCTAGAGTGCCTCTATCATCAGGGGAATTATATTTATGGTGGGGGTATATTTTATGTCTTGTAATGCACGGTAGGCTGAAGAGTTATAACTGCAAAGATATTTCTAAATTATGTTATGTTTTATTGTTGCTTTTTAAATTTACTGTACAACCTAAATAAATCTATATAATAAATAACAGGAGGGGTAAATGGTGACGATAAGCAAATGGATGCATGCTGGAACTGTTTTAAAAATGAATGCGCTTAATTATCCTGAAAAACTTGGCTGCCAGGACAAGTACAAAAGTTTCACCTTTGCAGAATGGAACGAAAGGTCCTGCCGACTTTCCAATGCTTTAAAAGACATGGGTGTGGGCTACGGAGAGCGGGTAGCTATTCTTTCTTACAATCGAGTCGAATGGATGGATTTTTACGCTTCATGTGCTAAAGGAGGGCAAATTGCTGTTCCTATTATGTTCCGACTGGCACCTGCTGATTTTGAATATATTATCAATCATGCGGAATGCAAAGCTTTTATTGTGGAAGAACCCTTTATTGAAGTCGTTAATAGTGTTCGAGAAAATCTTGTCACGGTGCCGACAAATAATTTCATTTATCTTGGTGATGGCAAAGCCCCTGAAGGTTACCGCCATTTTGAGGATGTTTTAAAAGACAGTTCCCCCGATGAACCTGAGGTGATGGTAGATGCCCAGGATCCCTGGACTATTATGTATACTTCGGGTACAACAGGAAAGCCCAAAGGTGTCGTGCGAAACCACGAGAGTTATATAGCACAATACCTGTTAAGCAATATAAACATGAATGTCCTTCCCACAGACAAACCTATGCTTGTTATGCCCACCTGTCACGTTAATTCCATCTACTATTCTTTCGCTTATACGTATGTTTCGGCCCCGGTCATGATTTACAATATGGTAAGCTTCGACGCAGAAGAATTGCTGAAAACAATTGAGGAATTCAGGCCCACATTTACATCCTTGGTTCCAACACATTATGCAGTAATACTGGGATTACCTGATGAAGTAAAAAACAAATACGATGTAAGCAGCATGAGGCAGCTTCTTATTTCCTCTGCCCCAGCCAGAAAAGACCTCAAAATAGCAATCATGGATTACTTTAACTCGGCAGAACTCTGGGAGGCTTACGGTTCAACAGAGGCTGCCTTGATAACATACCTGCGCCCGGAAGACCAATTCCGAAAATTGGGATCTATCGGCAAAGAAGTCTTTGGCATAGATAGAATTAAACTGCTGGATGAAGATGGCAATGAAGTTCCTGAAGGTGAAGTAGGAGAATTATATACCAGGTCTCCCGGAACGTTTCAAGAATTTTGGAAAGACCCGGAAAAAACCAGGGAAGTTTTCCACGGAGAGTGGTCAACTGCCGGTGACATGGGGAGAAGAGACGAAGATGGTTATTATTACCTGGTAGATCGCAAGAAAAACATGATCATTACCGGCGGAGAGAACGTCTACCCGTCTGAAGTGGAAGATATAGTCGCCACTCATCCTGCTGTAAAAGATGTGGCTGTAATCGGCATTCCCCACGAAAAATGGGGTGAAGCAATAAAAGCAATAATTGTTCTTAACCAGGGTTATGATTCCAGCGATGAACTGGCCCAAGAGATCATGGCGTTTACCAAAAATAAAATGGCAGGATTCAAACGTCCCAAGTCTATAGACTTTATAAACGATGAGGAGATGCCCAGGACAGCAACAGGAAAAATTTTGCACCGCATCCTCAGGGACAAATATGGCACCTGGAGCGAGGCAAATTAACCGCACAAAATGCTAAAAGGAATTACCTATACAAGACTGCCCCGGAGATGCTACATCCATCATCAACCCGGGGCAGTTTTATCGTTCTTAAAAACTTTATCTAAAAGAATCTTGGCCCAATTCTTACTTGCCGATATAAGTCTCACGCAGTTTGGGCTTGTCAATCTTGCCGGTCACGTTTCGGATAACATCGGCAAATACTATTTTTTCAGGCCACTTAAACTTGGCAAGTCCCTGCTCTTTCACCCAGTCCACGACCTCTTCCTCCGTCATGGTTTCATCGGGATAGAGCTGTACGATAGCCATGGCTATTTCTACCAATCTTTCATGTGGATAACCAATGACAGCTACATCAGCAATCTTTGGGTTTTTTCTCAATACATCCTCAATCTCGGCGGGGAAAATATTCTCGCCGCCCCTTATAATAAGGTCTTTCTTGCGGTCGGCAATATAAATATAACCATCCTCATCCATGCGGACCAGGTCGCCGGTGAGCAGCCACCCATCAATAATAGCCTTTGCGGTCATCTCTGGGTTTTTAAAATATTCTTTCATGTTCCTGGATCCTTTAAGGGCCAGTTCCCCTACCTCCCCTACGGGGACATCTTTCAGCACTCCTTCTGAACTTGAAGTCTCGTCTACTACTCTGGCAAGGGTATTAAATGTTGCCTTGCCGATGGAACCAGGCCTATCCAAAACATCTTCATCGTACAGATTAAGTGTGCCTCCGCCTCCGCCTTCAGTGATACCATAGATATTTCCAGTCTTAAAGGGGAACAGCCTTTTCATGTCTTCGTATAGAGACGAAGGAACGGGCTGTGCTCCGATAAGAATACTGCCGGTCACATGAGAAAAATCGTACTTATTGATATCTATTGCCCCTTTTTTTACTGCATTTACTGAATCAGACATAGTAGGCACCGTAACCCAGCCATTATTTACCTTTTCATTATGGATGGTATCCAATAAGTATTTGGGATCATTAAGTTCCAGCAGGACAATAATTTTGCCGCCTGCCAGATAACAAGGGAAAGAAAGGAAAAAGCTCCCGCTGTGATAAAAAGGATGTGGTGCTAAATAAACGGTTTCGTGACCCTCACTATAAGTCAGAGCATTCCCAATACCGATCTGATAAAGTGTATCGTGTGACTGGCAAACAGGCTTAGGCGGGCCTGTTGTCCCTGAGGTAAACATCAGCTCTGCTGGGGCATCTGCTTCAACCTCAACCAAAACATCTTCTGTATCAGCACCTTTCACTATTTCCGCATAAGACATCATATCTCCGGGAATATTTTCACCTAGACAAATATATGCTCCGATAGTTTTCATCTCATTCTGGATGGGTTGAACCTTGCCCAAAAAGCCGTCTCCCAAAATAAAGGCCTTGGGATCACAGGCATCTACAGCGTATTTGATATCACCACTGGCAAAACGGAAGTTAAGTGGTACTGCTACTGCACCTGTCCTGAGAATAGCATGGAAAGTGACAACCCATTCCAGGCTGTTCATCAGCAAATGCATTACAAAATCACCTTTTTTAACGCCACAATCCTTTTGCAAGTAGTTAGCTACCTTATTAGTCTCTTCGTTAAACTGTTTCCAGGTAAGGCTTCGCCGTTGATTTTGTGAAGGACGAAGTTCCACAAGAAATTCCTTATCAGGATACTTCTTGGCGTTAATAATTCCGTAAGTTCCAAAGTTCATAATAATACCTCCTCACAAATAACTTATTATAATAATTCATATAACCCGATCAGCTATATTAAAGACCTCGCCGGGCGTATACGCCCGGCGGGGCCTTTAGTATCATATATTATTTTATACTGTCTCTGCCGGCGGCAAAGGCCTTTTTATTCAGGTCCAAAAACTTGGCCGGAACCAGA
>SLJK01000037.1 GCA_007135125.1 Syntrophomonadaceae bacterium
ATTAGGGGATGACACTTCATTAAGGCTAACTTTTTTAAACTAAGGATCTATCTAACCACCGTAGTGTTTGACCCATAGTTAGTCCCCAGATTAACTCTCCCAAAGCGCAAATAGCCCTTGCAGGCTTACGGAACATAATAGGTAAGCACCAGCTTAGGGCGAAGACCAGGGTTATCTGTGTGCCTGGATGACCAGGCTATCATAATGGTGCTACCCGAGTTCTCATTGGTTTTTCTCAGGAGGACACCGTAGTTGGGGTGTTCCCCACTCACCCAGTCCTGAACCAGGTTGGTTATATCCCAGGATAGCCAGGTAACTGCGCCGGCGACAACTGTTGATGCGCTTTCCGGTGGATCAATCTGAAATTGGGGGGAATTGTTCCAGGTTGCCGTATTGATATCCCAGGGAGTGGTAATCCTGTGCGCAAAAGTGGTAAAGTCTTGTTCCTGGCCATGAGGTCTATGTGTATCAAATTGATATAGCTCCAAAGAAGCGGAAACAATAACGGTGTCGGGATGTATGCTGTTTACATCATCAAACTGGATTAGTGACCTCCAGGCATAACCATGCATTCTTCCAATTCTTAATCTATACCAATGTGAGTACGTAGTATTTTTCCCTGCTTGGGTAACGAGGACATCCTTTCCCTCACCCGGCCCGGGCTGGAAAGTCAAGGGCGGCCTTACTTTAATTGTGACTGTTTCCGCGACACTTCCAGAGACGTTGCCGGCGGTCAGGGTGTAGGTGGTGGTCTCGGTTGGGGATACAATATAAGAGCCGGTTTTGTCGACCTCTCCGATATCCGGTTCAATTGTCACCGTGGCAATTCCGCTTACTTCCCAGCTTAAGGTAGCGCTTATTCCTTCGGTCATACCTGATTTATCGGCAGAAAAGTGAACGATAGAGGGTGGTGGTATGATGATACCGTTAAAGAGCGGGTCGTGCATTCCAAAAGGCATTACTTCAATGGTTACCTCGGCAGTGTCACTACCCGCACTGTTGCTAGCAGTCAGGGTATAGGTGGTGGTCTCCGAAGGGGATATGTCATAAGAGCCGAAGGGGTCAACTTCGCCGATATCATGATCAAGCGTGACAGTGACAGCATCACTCACTTCCCAGCTCAGGGTGGCTGTTGTCCCTGCTATCAAGGAATCATAATCAGTTGTAAAAGAAACAATAGTGGGAATTGCTTCGGAAGGTTCTTCTACCTCTTCTTCAGGTTCTTCTACCTCTTCATCTTCTTCATCCGTCCCGGCAATTCCCAGTGCCCTGATGACCATGACGGCCGCTTCCGCACGAGTGGCGGTTCCCAAGGGGCGGAAGGTGTCATCGGGATAACCTCTAACGATCCCCCGGGCATAAGCCTCGGCCACATATGCGTCATAGCCCGTGCTTATTTGAGCTGCATCTAAAAAGGGGATATCTGTTGCACCTGTTAACTCGCCAAGCATCCGGACGGTCATCATCGCAATTTCTTCTCTTGTGATAAAATCGTCAGGCAAATAGTTCTGACCATACAAATCGGTGTCAATAACCCCTGCCTGTACCAGCGCTTCAATCCTCCCCTCCCCCCAGTGGCCGATGGTGTCAGCAAAGGTTGTGCCCGGAACTTCTGCCAGGCCCATAGCGCCTCTCAGCACCGAAGAAAACTCCGCCCTGGTAATTGTGCCCTCCGGCCTGTATGTTTCATCTGGATAGCCTGTAATGGCTCCCATACCCACCAGTTTCCTGATTTCATCTTCCGCCCAGTGGCCATCTATGTCGGTCAACTCTACAGCGCCTACAGCTGAAGGTATAAACAGGATAACCAGCAAGATTCCTATTATTAAAACCTTTTTGTTCTTAATCATAAGGCTCACTCCTTTTGCCTACTCTGAACACAGGTACTCTCGCTTCAGGTATGGTTATCACCTCTCCAGTTACCGGACTTCTACCCGGCCTTTTTTCTCTTTTCCTGGCCATAAATGTCCCAAAACCCACCAACTGCACCTTCTTGCCCTCTGCAAGTTCCTGTTTTACTGTCTCTAAGAGCTCGTCCATAAATTGCATAGACTTCTTCTTGGTGATGCCTGTTTTCTCAGAAATCATCTTTCCTAATCCAACTTTATTAATTGACACGAAAAACAGCTCCTTTAAATTCTTTAGAATATCTATTCGATAAGATTTTGTCGTTTCCTCTCAATAACTGCAGAAAAATAAAAACTTTTGCGATAATTTATTTTTTCCCAGATAAGGCGGCAAAAGCAAACGCTATTTAGGACGCCAAAAAACTTGCTCTTCTTGTTTCAATTAAAAACCCATTCTACTGAAAAAGTCTTTAACAAACGTCTGCTTGCTTGCTCATTTCCTGCAAGTCCGAACTTGAAAATATTGTGCTTCATGCCCTATTTCTTATATTTTTCTTGCACTCATGCCAAACAAGCAAAGAACACGGAAAAATGCCCGTTCGCAGGAATTAAAGTATGAACCTAAGCGATTCCCTTCGCCTCTATCAGAAGGAAATCAGGAAGGTTCCTCTCTTGAAACCTGAAGAGGAGATCGAACTGGCCCGAAAAGAGGAGTTACCAGCCAGCAAAAATAAGAGAATACAGCGGGATACCATCCTGGAATCAGCTCTTACAGCAGGGGTGCCGGAGCGAGAAATTTATTCCTTTCTGCGAGAAGGGAATGGAAAGGTTTTAAAAGCGTAAAGTATTTGACGTTATTTAACCCGGTTAAAGGATTACCCGGTTAAAGGATTACCCGGTTAAAGGATTACCCGGTTAAAGGATTATCCGGGAAATTTTGGGGAGGATGTTTTTATGCCTATTGGTAGTATCAAAAAGATTATTTCCGATCGAGGTCTTGGGTTTATTACCCCAGAAGGTGCCGGTGAAGACGTTTTCTTTCACTCTTCCCGAGATGCACAACTGGAGGATTGTCACCCAGGAAGAACTGGATGAATTTCTGCCGCCAAAGGCTAGCGAAAGGCTTATTCATGAGCGGCTAAAGTTACTGGTCAACGAACAGGAGTTGGACCGGCAGACGATAGAGGATATTATAAGAGTGTTGCGTGAAAAAGGTTATAATTACACTAAAAATGGTTGAGGTTAAAAATGGATAAATTTTTTGCCCAGGTCCCTTGTAAAAAAGAAATAGCTAGGCTATAATTAACTTAACCAATAGGTTAAGTTAACCTAATGGGTAAGTTGGGTGGTGGTAGCAAAAAGTGCTGATCGAATATGAGAGCGAAACAGTCCAGGAAATCTTCAATAACCTTGCCTTAATGAAGAAAAAGATTGGAAATGATAGAACGAGGGCAACAAAAAAGAGACTTGATCAATTAAAGGCATCGATAAACTCTAACATCTACCTGACGACAGGACTTGGCAAACCGCATCCGCTGTATGAGAAATTAAAAGGTTGCTATGGAATTATGATTACAGGGAATGTCAGACTCATTGTTAAACCTGATGCAGAAAGTTTAGATCCTGAAGCTTTAAAAGAATGTGAAACCGTGATTATTAAGGGGGTGGTGGATTATCATGGCAGAAAATATGAATGGCTTATCCCGTGACTTTATTATTCACCCAGGTGAAACTTTAAAGGAGATGCTGGAAGACCGGGAAATGACGCAACGCGAGTTAGCAATCAGAACGGATGTAAAAGAGCCGCACATAAGCGGTATCGTGAACTGTCAAAAACCGATTTCAGTTTCCTTTGCCAAAAAGCTGGGGTATGCATTGGGAGTTGATGCAAGCTTTTGGATCAATCTTCAGGCAAACTACGAAAGAGAACTAGCTGATTTTGAAGAAATTAACCAAATATCAAGCGAAGAATTAGAGATTTTACAGAAACTAAAACACATTACCGAGTACGCTAAAAATATCCATCTACTTGACCCTGATGCCCAAAGTTCGATGCTTGTCATCGAGTGGCGAAAGTTGTTAAACGTTAGTAGCCTGGCACGAATTCCAGAAATATCACAATCTGGGGCATATCGCTTGGCAGTAGCAGATAACGTAGATCCATATGTTCTATTTACCTGGCTTAGAATATGCGATCTAATTACAAAAAATCAACAAACAAACCAAGAGCTTAATATTGAGAGACTAAAGAGCAAACTACATTTAATTCGAAGGCTCACTTTCGAAGATGCGGATACTATTCATTTAAGATTGAAGGATTATTTTGCTGAGTGCGGAATTAAATTCGCCATTGTCAAGCATTTTACTGGAGCGCCTGTTCAAGGTGTTATTAAGAAAAATAGTGACGGTACCCTTAATTTAATCTTGACAGTAAGGCGTAAGTTTGCAGATGTCTTTTGGTTTACCCTTTTTCATGAAATTGGTCATATTCTAAACGGGGATATCGAGGATCGTTTAATTGACTATGAGTTCTCAAAGAATGAGGTAGAGGATAGAGCAGATGAATTTGCTGAGAACACGCTGATTGATCCAGATCAGTATCGTTTCTTGGTGGAAATCGGCGATTTTTCGTTGCCGCGTATTAGGCAGTTTTGTAATGAGCAAAATATTCCCACCTTTATCTTGATTGGCAGGTTACAGCGAGACAATCACCTCATGTATCATCAGTATTCAGATGAGAAAATCAGGTATGAGCTGGACAATATCGAAAAATCAATACAGTGAATTGCTAATAAGCACAACAGTGTTTCAGCAATCGAAATCTAAACAGCAAAAAGGCGCTTAAAAAACGGCGCCTTTTTTTATTAGACAGTCACACAGCACCTTCAGATAAATAAAAATATCTGAAGCTATTTCCCAGAAAGTACAGCTAACATAGCGGCTGAGCGCGCTTTAAACATTGACTTTGATGAGTACACTTTAGACTGCGTATTCCGGCGCACCCGACCACTTGGTCCGGTCACATCCGACCACCTAATCCGGTCTTATGCGACCACCTCGTGAAGTGTTTATAGTCTAACAAAGATCAGGTATCAATTGCAACACATATTTCGCTTGAGTGTAGTTATTCTGTGATAATGTCATGTTGAATTTATTCTGGTAAAATGTCACCTATGCGAGAGGAGATCTTCAACATGACTCAGGATGAAATTTTAAAAATCTGCTTTTGACAATCAAGAAAAGATGTGTTAATCTAATTTTATAGTGAGTGCTCACTCTAAAATTTGCAGGGAGGTAGTAACGATGAAAAATGTAAAAGAAGTAGAAAAGGAAGTTTATGAGGAACTTGGTTTTATCCCGCCGGCATTTAAGATTGCTGAAAAACTGGGTGAAGATTTTCATGAGGTAATTGCCAATTATTACAAAATAATGTATGCCGGTGATGTAATTCCCCTCAAGTACAAGTACCTAATGGCCATTGCAACAGGAGTTATGGATGAACATAAGGAAAAGGTAATGATCGATACCAAAAAAGCATTGAAGTATGGGGCGAGCAAGGAAGAGGTTATTGAGGTGCTGCGTATGACCGTGTGGTGGAAAGGGGCGCCTGCCCTGGTGAAAATTGTCCCCGACGTCCTTAAATACCTGGACAAAAAAGAAGACTAGCCTGCAGGGCTTAAGCAATTACTTGCTCCTTTTATTTTAGCGAATCCGGCCGGTATGTCCTCGAAAACGCTTTGCAAGTATATCCAAGCTCAGGAGGGCAAAAGCTGCTCGTCATCCGAACCCAACCTGCACGAGCCAGAGCCATAATTTTTTTCTGTACCGTTAAGACCCTAAAGGACAAGTTCTAAGTATGCCGGGTTTGTGCTTAAGGCAGGAATTAGGAAATGAAATCACTTTTTTATAACAAAAACGGCAAGGTAGGGGAAGAAAATGCCCAAAAAGACAGGGATGAAAAAGACACCAGCGGGCGGCAGCAAAGGTCAACAGATCTTGCAGGCAGCCCGGGAAATTTTTAAAGAAAAGGGGTTTCATGCGGCGACCACAGCGGAAATAGCCCGTAAGGCTGGTGTGGCTGAAGGGACGATTTTTAATTATTTTAGAACCAAAAAAGAGCTCCTTTTTGCCCTGCTGGAGCCGTTTAATGCGGAAGAAGTCGGGGCGTTTTTCTGCCAGGTGGCAGGAGAGACAGACAGGGAAAAACTCCATCTTTTTTTGGAAAACCATCTCTTGTTTGTAAAAGAAAACTTTGACCTGTTTCGTATATTGCTGTATGAATCACAATTTCACCCTGAATTGCGGGAACAATTTATTAACAAGGTGGTGCTGAAGACCCTTGAGCCGGTGGAGAAGCATCTTTCCAAGGGTATGGAAGAAGGGGTCTACCGCCATGTAGACCCATCCATTGCTGCTCGGGCCTTTTTTGGTATGTTGACAGTATTTGTTGCCTGGAGTGAAGTGCTCCAGGCCGATGATTTTATCCAATTTGATGAGCGGGAGGTTATTGAAGAGGTAATCGACATTTACCTGCGTGGAATTAAAAAAACACCCTTTAAGAGATGAACGTATTCAGGAATACAGTTCCCCCAGGTATGTGCGGGACAGAAAGGATGCAGGTCTCGGCAACGGGCGATGCCATGCTGGACACCCGAAAGTCTTTAAAACCTGTAAAGGTAACCGCTGCTGATATCAGGTCATATCTATCGGCAGCCCGGGTCACCGAAGAGCTGCAGGAGTACCGCAGAGATGTTCCCCAGCCTGTTGAGTACGTTAAATCGGCACCGTATAGCCTGTCTTTTTTGGACCATTATAAATTAAAGCGGGAACTTAAGAATAACGGATTCTCAAAGATACTTGTATTATACCCCTGGACCATGGCTCCAAGGATGATCGCAACCCTTATATCCGATGAGGCTGAACGAAGAACCATTGGCACACCGACAAGAGTTGACAAGGGGACGGGGTACCTGTCAACATCCTTTTCAACGTTACCCTTGTCAATCCCCTTTTTAACGTTTTTCTGTTTTACTGCTGTCATAAAGTTGACAGGTACCCCGTCCCCTTGTCAACCTTAAAAAAAGATGGAAAACCCCTAGTTTACCGAGGCTTTCCATCTTTTTTGAATTAATAACGCGTCGTTCCGCAATATTCCTGATCGGTGTCGGCGTTTCTTTCTATTTTTAATGTAAGTCCTACACCCCCAAGAATGCTTATAAAATTATCCAGTGTAGGAATATGCCTTTCGCATTCAAATCTGGAAATAACCTGCTGTTTGACCCCAATCATGTCTGCCAGTTCTTTTTGGGTCAAGCCCTTTTCTTTGCGTGCCCTGACCACTTCCCTGATCAGCCCATACACCTGCTCCACTTCTTTATAGGCTTTCTCAAATTGTTCGTCGCTCCTGATTTTATGTTCAACAATCTTCTGGGCATTTATTTTTTCGAAGGCCACCCTATCACTCCTCCCAAGCTACTATATTTCTTTTGCACGGGCCAGGGCTTTTTCCACCTCATGTCTTTCAGCCCTGTCCTTCTGTTTTTTGCAAGCATGCAAGAGATAAATGTTGTCTTGATCCTGTAAAACGTAAAAAATACGATTTTGACGAAAAAACTTGATTTCCCACAACTTCCCCCTGATCTGCCTGGTATCCAGGTACTCAAGCGCAGCTGATCCCTCTTTTTCCAGTTGCTCAATAATATAATACCCTTCTGCCTTTTCTTTTATGGGAAGGTTTTCAATGTAGTCGATTACTAAATCTTTCCCGGCGGCTGTTTTGTAAGAATGAATCTGCATATCTGGCTCCCCTGTATAAACCAACCCATCTTAAAACAATACATCAAATATGTTGTATATCAAGTATAGTGCAGTTTGTCTGGGGTGTCAATACTTTTAATGCTAGCTTGTAGTTATTCTGTGATAATGTCATGTTGAATTGATTGTAACGCAAAAAATTTCTACTTCTACTTCTACCTGTTCACGGTTATTGCGCATTTGATCTATTAGCGGTGCAATGCTTGAAGAAGAGGCTTATAAAAATACGCCGAAAAATCAGCCGATTTCCTTCGAGTATGCCCAAACGCTATCTATTAGTTGACGCGGGGACGGGGTACCTGTCAACATCCTTTTCAACGTTACCCTGTTACCCTTGTCAATCCCCTTTTTAACGTTTTTCTGTTTTACTGCTGTCATAAAGTTGACAGGTGCCCCGTCCCCGCGTCAACGTCCCCGCGTCAACTCAGTCTGCCGTCCCCGCGTCAACTCTCCCCTTGTCAACCCTAACTGAGCACAAAAAAAAGCAGCCCCGCAGGGGCTGCTACCCTTTCCATTCTGTTCTTTGGTCCCGGATGTCGACATGCACGAAGCTGCTGTAAGAGCCGATGCCGCGGAATCCTGCCTTCCGGGCCGCGGCGGCCAGCTCCGCGGGAGGCAGGCCGCGCACCACGATGTCGGCGGCCATGCCCCGCAGGTGGTAGCTACCCGGGCTGCCACCCACGCGGGCGTTGTGTTCCGCGTTGCGGTAGCCGCTGTTGATGATAAGGGGCCGGCCCAGGGCGCTGCGCATCTGCTGCAGTCGGCGGAGCAGCTCGCTGTGCAGCACCACCTGGTGGGAGCCGTCCTTGCACTGGAACTCGTGCAGGTGGAAGTTTTCTGCTATACGGATGTTGTTCACTTTATCTCACCTCCCCTGTAAGCATTTGTTGTAACCACTTCGTTCTAAAACAAAAACAGCTCTAATGCGCTACTAACAGGTTCCCGGCTTTAAACTTTTTTTAAGACCCGTGACGGCTATTGACAAGCCCTTAAAGCATCCTGGCGATGACGCGGCTCAGTTCCTTGACGCTGCCGGTCAGCTCGTCCATCTTCCCCTCGATGCGCACCAGCAGGTAGATGCTGACGGCAATGGGAAAGCCCAGGTTGGCGATGATGGGCACCAGCTCTTCCACGGCGTTCACC
>SLJK01000167.1 GCA_007135125.1 Syntrophomonadaceae bacterium
GAACCCAAATCGTTTCCGTTGGAGTGGGACAGTGAAGGTAATATTACTGAGGCTTTTGCCCCCGATTTTTATCTTCCGGAGCAGGATCTTTTTGTTGAGCTTACTACGCAAAGGCAAAAATTAGTCTGGAAAAAAAATAAGAAAGTTAGAAGGCTCAAAGAAATGTACCCCCATGTAAGTATAAAAGTTATTTATGGGCGAGATTACAGGGGGCTGTTGCAAAAGTATGGTCTGGAAGGAGAAGGTGAGAAACATTAACAAGTCAGCCATAAAAGGAGCCACGGACAATTGGAAAAAAAGGAAGACCATTCGCTTGAAGTTTTGTTAACCGCAGAACAGATCACAGCAAAAGTAAATATTTTAGGTGAAACTATTTCCCGTGATTACGCAGATGCTTACGAAATAGTGTTGGTAGCTGTGCTGCGGGGAAGTGTTTACTTCACTGTGGACCTGAGCAGACAACTCTCTGTGCCTTTTATACTGGATTTCATCGGTATATCCAGTTATGGAGGAAGTTCTTCTGGTGTTGTGCGTATTACCAAGGATCTGGATGTTAACATAGCACAAAAGCATGTGCTCCTGGTAGAGGATATCGTTGATACAGGGCTGACCTTGAATTATCTACTGAAAAATCTTATTATCAGGAATCCCTTGAGCTTAAAGGTATGCACTTTTTTGGATATGCCGGGAAGGCGTATTGTTGATGTTCCTGCAGACTATAAGGGTTTTGAACTGCCCGATGTATTTGTAGTGGGATACGGATTGGATTATCATGAGCGTTATCGCAACTTACCTTATGTGGCCAAAAAAAACCTGGAAGGATAAAGCAGTGCCACCCAGGCTTATAAAACAACTTGTGTGCGGTAAATTATTTCAACATTACCATTGAGTTAAGACGATAAAGACTATGCTAATACAGCTGTACAATAGAAACAGGCCCCAACAGACCTTCCGGTTTAACCCTGGCTTTGCTTTTCGGTGCCCCATTATCATCCGTAGCTTGGATTTTACCCAACACACATCTAATGGTGCTTAACACCGATTAAGCTTAATGCTGCAGCTTCCCCACTAATTACTGTTGCTTTCCGGGCTTCCAGATGGATAATCCATTTGGTTCCCCCCGGCGCTTCTCAGCAATCTTTTCGTGGTTCTTCTGCCCGACAGCTTTGCCTTTAACTCTCCAGAACTTAATTATGCAACCGGAGATTTTTTAAAAACCGGCCTTAAGCTTGTCGCAGGAGTTCCGTCTATGCCTCTCGGAGCCTGTACATAAAATATAGCACCCTCTGCATGTTTTGTCAATAGTTTTTTTGAAATTTTTTTATTATTGCAATTAATAATTTTCTCTTTTTCCTACGTGAAATTATGATTAAAACTGAGCGAGGTGAGGTGAAATGGGTTATAGAATTGGTGTGGATGTGGGTGGAACTAAAATCTTAATACTTCTTTGCAGAGAAGACGGGGCAATACTAGAGAGCCGTAAGTTTGCCAGTAAGGCAGACAAAGGCCCCCGGAAAGTTATGGACCTAATATGCAGAAACCTGGAAGAAATTTTAAGGCAGCAAAGTATATCTTGGGAGGAGGTAGACGGCCTGGGGATTTGCGTGGCGGGGTTTTACCATATGCCAACTGGCAGGATAATAAGCTCACCCAATATGCCTGGTTGGGAGGGCATTTCTTTGACTGAAAATCTTGGGCCAATTTTACATGTTCCTCTTCTCGTGGAAAATGATGTTAACGCTGCTGCTTATGGGGAATATTTATTTGGCGCCGGCCGGGGAAAGAATAATATTCTGCTCTTCACGATGGGCACCGGCATAGGTGGCGGCCTGGTTGTTAACGGTTCAATATTTCGTGGCAGCGCCGGTTTTGCCGGTGAGATTGGCCACCTTCCTGTTCTTCCGGGGGGTCCCCTTTGCGGCTGTGGTAGAAGGGGTTGCCTGGAAGCTCTTTCATCCGGAGCTGCTATCGCCAGGGAAGGACGAAAGCTTTTTCGTGAAAACAGAGCCGGAATATTGCATGAAATGGTGAAAAACGAGGAGGATTTGGAAGCTCCACACATTTTTAAGGCTGCTGAGCAGGGAGATGAAGGAGCCTTAAAAATAATTGACCGGGCAGCCTATTATTTAGGGTTGGCTTTGGCCGCGGCTGTTAACCTGTTAAACCCGGATGTGATCATAGCAGGGGGAGGAATGTCTCAAGGGGGGCATCTAATTTTGACTCCCGCGGAATCATATTTACGTCAAGCGGCTGTAAAGCCTGCCGTGGAAGAGGTTGAAATTGTCCCTGCAGTGCTGGGGGAAAAAGCTGGTGCCTGGGGCATGCTGGGGCTCTTATTGCCAACTAATGAAAAAATGGGGGACTGTTTGTAAGTAACTTTCACGATTATTAATTCAGTTAATCCCTTGGCCAGGGTAACTTTTTTTAATGTTAATTCGTTATATGGGGTAAAGGATTCTTAAGAAATTAGCAGCACAGTTTTTTAGTATCAGTTAGGAATTATTTGTGATTTTGAATAGGGGAACCCGTTAACTTAAGGGATTCTGGCCCTTTAGGATTGCTTACAGAAATAGCTTGCTTTCGTCTCCGGGTTGCAGGAGTTGCACTTGCCGAAGTAGAATAAGATTAGGAACGTGCTGATTACACCCCCAAGCTTAATTAAGTTCTGTGCATTCTGTTGAGGGCTTGAAAGAAGTAAAGGGAGGTGTAATTTCTTTAACTCCCTTCCCTTAAGGAGCGGTTCAGTTGTTGCTGGAAGAAAAACAAGAGCAGGAAATAATTATCAGAGCCCAAGAAGACCCTGAGAATTTTGCGCCGCTCTATGATTATTACCTGCCTAAAATTCACAACTATATATATCACAGGGTTCACAATGTTCAGTTAGCAGAAGACCTGGTCGCAGAAACTTTTTACAAGGCACTGGCAAATATTAAGAGGTTTGAATGGCAGCAGAGAACTTTTGCTTGTTGGTTGTACACCATAGCCAGGAACCAGGTAATTGATCATTTTCGCAAAAAAACACCCGTTCTTGCAGAGAATGCGGATCTTGATGGACGTGCAGCGGATGATAATCCTGAAGAAATGGTCATGCAGGAGGCAACGAAAGAGGAGCTTTTAGGAGCTATCAAAACCTTAAGTCCTGACCAACAGGATGCGCTCCTGCTGCGCTTTCAAGAAGACTTAAAAATCAAGGAAATTGCGGAAATTTTAGGCAGAAATGAAGGTGCTGTAAAAGCATTGCTTTTTAGAGGATTAAAGAGCTTACGCAGGAAGCTGGAAGGAGAAGGATATAGATGAAAGACTACAGGCGTGAAGATTTCCTGGATGAATACAGTTCCTCCGAAAAAGAAATTGGGGAATTGCAGGAGATCTCTGACCTCCTCTCTGAAATGGAAGGTGCGCAACTTTCCTCTTCTTTCCAGGCAGAGCTGCGTAAAAAGCTTCTGGCGAAAGCCGCAGAACAAAAAGATGCAGAACACGGAAATTCTGCAGAACGTGGCAAATTTCCTTTCATGCTTTTTGCTAATACATCCCATGATATGAAAAAACGACGCCGCCTGCTGCCTGTTTTTGCGGCTGCTGCGGCAGTTTTATTGGTGGTATCTGTTACTATTTTCTATAGCGGCGGAGGGGTTTTCTCCCTGGCTGGTGTGACTTCGTCGCGAGAAGAACCCCCTTCAGATACTACAGTAAGCTTGTTTAACGGGGATGAAGAAGAAACTGAAGGTGACGAACAAGAAAGAGGCGCAGAACTTTATTCTCCCGGGGAAGAAAGGCTGCCCGGTGATAAAAACGATGATGAAGAAAAAGGTGTAGGTGTAGATGAAGATGAAGATGAAGAAAAGGATTTAGAAGCAGAAGCAGAAGCAGAAGCAGAAGCAGACGAGGGCGGAGAGTTGAAGGAAGATACGAAACAAAGTGAAGAAAAAACTGATCCTGAACAGCACACCCCCACCAGGGAAGAAACTGACGAAAAAGAAGATAAAGGAGATCCTGAGCACAAAATCTGGGAAAACCGCAAGAATTTTCGCTTGGCTGGGGAGATAAAAATGTCACCAACATATTATCCTGCCCAGGAAAAGGATAAACTGGAAGCAGCTAGCGAGGTTAATTACACGTGGGAACCGGGGAAGATTAGTATAGCAACAAACGATTCCACAGCTTTTGGTACCAGCAGCTGGGGAGTAAAAATTCTTTCCGGTAAAGGCTTTGCGGTTTCTGAGAATGAGATAGAGGTACAGACTTTTGAAAATGAAGAGGGAAGTTATGCGGAGATCTTATATAAAGCTCGAGGAAACCCCACTTTAATTGTACACTATCAGGAAGAAAATGGAAGTATAACTTTTAGTTATCAGGAAAAAGGAGGGGTTGCTGCGCCCGGTTTTTATAAGCTCCTTGATCCGGCGGAGGCTATAAAAGGAGTCAGACAACTAGAGCTGTTTGCGCCTACTGAAAAGATATCACTCTCCTTCCAAAAAGTATCTTTTACCTATCATAATTTTTTACAGGAGGGTAAGGACGAGAGCATAAAACTACCTGCCTATAAGTTTGTGGGAATGGGAGCGCATGGTGAGGTGGAGATATATTTACCTGCTGTAGAATAGAGGCAGGTCCTGGAATGGTCGTTAATAAAGTACAGATTGTACAGGAAAGCTGCTCCGTAATGGAGCAGCTTTTTAAATGAGTTTAAGCAGGAGAATGCAAGAATCGCAAAGAAACTAAAACGTTATAAACCGCAAATTGTATTTTGAGGCAAGGGGGCAAAAAAATTGAAAATAGCTCGTTTTTTTGATGGTAAAATGACAAGGTGGGGAATTGTAGAGGATAACGAGCTGCTGGAGATGGAATGGGAAGAATATATGATCACTAAATACCCTACCACAGGCAGCACCTGGCGGCTTAGTGAAGTTGAGCTGTTGCCACCATGTACCCCTTCTAAAATTATTGGTATCGGGTTAAATTATTGCTCTCATGCACAAGAAGTAAACATGGAGCTGCCTCAAGAGCCAATTATCTTTATGAAGCCGACCACAGCTGTTATTGGCAGCGCAGCTGATATTATCATTCCTGCCCGCTGCAAACGTGTTGATTATGAGGCCGAACTGGGAGTAGTTATAGGTAGGAAGGCTAAAAATGTTGCTGCTGGCGAGGCGAATAATTATATTTGTGGATATACCTGTGCTAATGATGTTACTGCGCGAGATTATCAACAAAAGAATGGCCAGTGGACCTACAGTAAAAGCTTTGACACTTTTGCCCCTATCGGTCCCTGGATAGAGACGGAGCTAAACATTAAGGAGGCAGGGATAAAGGGCATTTTGAATAATGAAGTAGTGCAGAAAAGTTCTTTTTCAGATTTGATATTCAGTGTAGAAGAACTGCTTGAATATATCAGCTGTTGTATGACGCTGCTGCCCGGGGATGTTATAATGACAGGAACCCCTTCCGGCATTGGCCCTTTAAAGGATGGCGACCTTTTTACTGTTTCGATTGAAGGAATAGGTGAACTTACCAACCGGGCTGTTCTGGAGGAGGATAAATAGTATTATGGACTACAGGCAGGCTGCAGCCAAAATTAAAAAGGGAATCATCGGTTCCTGCTATATTTTTTCCGGCCCTGAGGACTCTTTCAAGGAAGATCTCCTTAAAGATATTCAAGTTTCCCTGGAGCAGCGCAGAGGAAAATCGTTTTTCCTGGAAAGAATTGATGGAGTACATTTTACTCTGGAGGAATTATTAGAAAGTCTGCGGCAGGTTAATATTTTCAGTGGGGAAAGGCTGCTCTGGGTGAGTAATCCGCCTTATTTTTCTGTAACCGCAAAGGGCGATGCAAAGGGATCTTCAAAAAACCGGGACGCGAGATCGGAAAAGATAGAAAAAGGACTTATATCATATGCTGAGGATGCTTTCCGGGATGTCCTAATTATTTTTTCTGTTCCGGAAGTGGACAAACGCAAAAAGCTTGTTAAAGCCATGGAGGGGGCGGGAGCGCTGGTAGAGTTCCCTCCTTTAAAAGGTGCGGCACTGTTTAACTGGGTGAAAAAGGAACTTGCAGCTCAAGATAGACGAATTGAAGACAAGGCCCTAAGCAGGCTGGTTACTAGAACAGGTGAGGACCCGGGTGTTATAAAGAAAGAGCTGGAAAAAATAGTCACTTATATTTATCCGGATAAGGTGGTTACCGAAGATACTGTTGATACGTTAGTTCCTGAAAGCAGTGAGGGGAACGTTTTTAAACTGGTAGAAGCTGTGGGATATAAAAACATGGAAAGCGCTCTTAAACATCTGCACAAAATGTACCAGCAGGGCGAACATCCATTGGTGATACTGACCATGGTCGCCCGCCAGTATCGTTTGCTGTACCAGGTATTATTGTTAACGGAAAAAGGAAGTTCTAACCGCCAGATAATCACTTTTCTCAAGCTTCCCCCTTTTGTGTTAAAAGAGCTTCTGGAACAGATTAAAGAATACGATCAGCAAACGCTGGTAAAAGCGATTGCTTCTATTAAAGATACTGATCTTGCAATTAAAAGGGGTTATAGGGACCCGGCAGAGGCGCTGGAATATTTGATTATGCAGCTTATAGCAAAATCTGCTACACAAACACAAAAATAAAAGCCGCCTTTATTATGAAAAGGGGCTTTTCTACTTAAGGTGATATTAAGGTGATATACAGGTGCGATTATGCTAGCTTGCCAGCCTGTTTAGGTGTTTAGCCAGGCGGGATTTTTTACGTGCGGCAGTGTTTTTGTTAATTACGCCCTTGGTGACTGCCCTATCCATAATCTTTTTGACCTGGGAGTAGTTTTGTGCAGCTTTTTCCATGTCACCTTCTTCTAGGGCCCGCAGGAAAGATTTAATAGCATTTTTCACGCGGGTTCTTACCCTGTTGTTACGTTGGCGATTTATTTCTGATTGTCGCATTCTTTTAATAGCGGTTTTGGTATTGGCCATCTTTTCACCTCCTGTTACGCAGCATAACAGGCATAATTTTATCATGTCCAAAGCGAAAAAGCAACTGCTCTGTAGCAAAAAATGTTGGTTCCCTTGGGAGAGTTAAAGTGTAAGGTGGACAAAAATATGTGTTAGTGCTCTTTATTCTATTTTGCAGAGTCTACGCTGGACAATGATTAATTCTACCTGTAAAATTGTGTTGAGTCCAGGCAAGAAAGGTGATGCTGTTGCGTTTAGCCGGCTTGATGGGAATAATGGTGCGGTTTATAGTTTCTGTGGCTGTTTTAATGCTGCTTAGTTTATTGTTGCCCGGTTTTGCCATCCTGACATTTAAACAATCTCTGCTTCCTGCTTTTGCAATTGCCATATTGGGATTTGCGGCAGAGAACTTATTTGGCAAAAATGATTCGCCGCAAAACCGCGGCCTTGTGGGCTTCATAACCGCGTCAGTAGTAATTTATATTTCCCAATTGGTTGTTCCGGGGATGAATATTATTATCCTGGGTTCACTGCTGGCAGCGATTATTATTGGTGTGGTGGATCAGTTTGTTCCTACTTGAGCCAAGTTAAATATTTAAATAAAGAAATTGTGGTAGATAGTGTAGATAGTATGAGCAGGTTTTTTTACATTATTAACTTAATATACTAAAGGAGTGCAAAAAATGAACAGTTTCTTTGACAGTATTGCTTGGAACACTTTTATGCTTGTTGTTTTAGGAGTTATTGCAGCCATTACTGGAGAGATTGTAACATTTATAATGTTAGGATTTGTTCTTATAAGTCTGGCTAATATTAATAGGCACCTCAAGGAGATCTCTAAAAACATAAATAAACAAAGATAAATAGTTTTGAAGAGGAACTAATTTTTTTCATCACGAAGCTTGGCCAGTAAGCCCACGGTTAACAAAGTATTCCTTAACATAAATACGGTGATGTATATAACGGTTCTCATAAATTATTAATATGGTATAATGCTTGTATAGAGGTGAGCATTATGCCAAGGAAAGGCCCGTTTATAATTAGCTTAACAGATTATGAAAAAGTGGCACTTGAATCAGCAGCACGAAAATATACGTCACCTTACAGCCTTTCCTACCTTGTGGTATAAGCTCCTAGGATCTGTCTTGAGCCCTTCGCTGCATGTCATTCTGAGCGAAGCGAAGAATATCATGGCGCTCAAAGTAAACTCCGGCGAAGGATAAGAGGGGAAAAGGGGTAGTTATGAGGAATGCAACAGGCAACGAAGATTAGCACTCATAACCACCTAAATACCCCTTATCTTAAGGGGTATTTAGGGAAAGCTAAACTGTTACCGAGCAACTGAGGTGGGAAAAAATGGATAAATTATTAATAATTTCAAAAGCAATCAGGGCCAACGAGTTTAGTGTAATCGGCGTAAACATAAGAGCCACCAAACCAAGTGGTTAGCACGCGTAATAAACTGCTAGGTTATGGCGGGGGTAGCTTGTCAAAAAAACTGGAAAGGAGAAATCTCTATGACGAAGATTCTATACTTCGGTAGCAACGGCTCGGAGAATCCGACTAAAGCGGTGTTTCCCTTCTTATTAGCCAACGGGGCTGTGGAAGCTGGTCACCAGGCGGAGGTCAGTCTGTTCGGTGATGCTGTTGTCCTTATGAAGGATGAGGTCGCTAACAGTGTGGTTCCCGTGGGCTGGCCACCGTTAAAGGAAA
>SLJK01000151.1 GCA_007135125.1 Syntrophomonadaceae bacterium
TCGGACTTTCCATAGCCAGGTCAGTCATAGAACAGCACGGTGGCCACATTGAAGTAAGTAGCAGCAGCGGGGAAGGCACCTCTTTTATCATAACCTTTTAAATAAATATTTCCGGAGCAGCTGTATTATAGGATTAACCCGGGAAGCGTTTCTAAGCAAGAATACTCCTGCAGATGTTTTAACACTGCAGGAGTATTCTTGCCCAAGTAAATATATTGACAGCATCTTGTTAATTATTATGCAGGATCTCCATTAGCCTATTCTTCTATAATAGGAGCATCAAGTGGTTGCCAAATTCCTTCGATATTTGTAGCATATACCCTGTCTTCACCCCAGGGATCTTCAGGTTCTTCTTGGAGCCACGGCCCGTAGCCACCGTCACCTTCCGTTAATTTAACCATTGTAACTTCTGATTGGGCATTACCTGTTTCTGCCATCCACATGGAAGTTGACCCATTCAAAGTCCGAACGCTGGCTAAATCTGCGTTTTCCCTTGCCGTTTCTTGGATGTTACCATAGATCGGTATTGCTATTGCTACTAAAATGCCTATTATAACCACAACAACCATCAGTTCTATCAGGGTGAAACCTTGCTGATTCTTGTTTAATGCTTTCGAACATTGCAGCATCTTGGTCATTTTTTGTCTCCTCGCTATTTTAATAATTCCATAACAATAATTACAATCTACGCAAATACATCCTCATGCAAGGCCACTTACGAGCAGTTATGTTTGCCTGTTTTCACTTCCTTCCGGGTTTAACGTTTCTGCAAGGGCAAAATAAAAACTCCCTTCTCAAAATTATGTTTATCATGACTCCCTTTCCCTTGCAGATAGAGCTATCACTGCATTGCGATCTTATTATATCCCAGGAGCGAGAGTAACACAAATATTTTTCGAAATATTTATAAAATTAATTATGTGATTATTGAATATTCAAATTTATATTATTTTACATTGAAGTCACCTTGAAACTGCGGGATAAAGTGTTTACTTGCATACAAAAAGCGGGCCGGCATTAACTGCCAAACCCGCTGAGTCAGGGTTAAATTCTTATTCGTGCCTTTATTATAACTTGTTTTTTCTGTCCCGTCTCAGGGACTTCCGGTATGGGCATTTCCACATGCGCTGCCCCCAGTACCCTGAGGATCTGAACTCCGGTCCCCACCGCCTGCAGTTCCATTCCTTGTAGATCTGCCAGACTTTCCACAGGACGCACCGATTGGATGGGATGTCAATACTTCTGCGGACAATTTGTTTAACTACTTTGTTAAGCTGATTTTTTTGCCACTGTTTCAGGTACTGAATGGGGCTGAGATAGCCAAGCCGCTTCTGCCCTCTTTTTCGATTGTAAAACACTTCAATATACTCAAAGAACTTGTTTCGTGCTTCTTCACGCGTTTTATAGAAGCGCTAATGAATAATTTCTTTCTTAAAAATAGAGAGGAAGGCGTTAAAAACTTCGATTACGGTTTCAAAAGTGTTACGTTCACGCAGAAAGATTAGCAGGAGATCCGCATGGACAAACAGTATAGTTAATAAAACCTTCCCGCCTTTTTGTCCTTTATTATGCAAGGCTGGATGTTGTCGGACTTCTTTAGAAATCGTGGTAGGTTCCTTATTAATTCCTTCCCAAATCCGTCGAAAAAAATCACCACTATTAAGACCAGCTTGAATATAACCGCGGCCATCCAAGGTTAAATGTTTTTGATTCGGCATGACCAGTGGTCCTTCCATCCACTAGCTGCCTGGGTAAAACATCGTCCCTTTTAACATTTTAACCGATAATCCAGCAAATAGTTAGCCTGAAAGTTTTACGAAAACAGGAGAGTTAGTGCTGCCAGTGAAAATTATTCCGGCTGGGTGGCTTGGTCTTGTCCTGGTGCGGCAAGGTTAGGGTCACACAGGAGGAGGGAAGCTGGCGCTGGCCAAGGGCGGTGTCAATGCTAATTATCTTACCGATGACCTGGCTATGGACCGGGTGGCAGGGACACCAGCCTATCGCCAGGTCCAATGTAATCTGCAGAAGGTGGATATGGTCAAGGAGGTTTTTTAATAAAATGCTTGCACTAGATGGGTATTGATGCGTGGGATGCCTATCCTGTATGGTGGCCTGCCAGCAGGAAAAGGGCGTTCAGGGCGGGGTCCTGCCACTGGTAATAAAGCGCAACTTCCTCTCTGAGAACAGCCCCTCCTTTGTTTTTTTAGCCAAGTTGTGTAGGCAGTGTATTGAACCGGCCTGTATTCAGACATGCCCTGTTGGAGCCCTTAAGGAGGAACCTGCCGTTTTCAGGAGTGATTACTTATGACTAGGATTGAAAAAAATGAGTAATAGCAAGAATAAATTTCGGATTGAAGAGGACTGGCTGGGTTGTCTGGCCGGACTGGCCATTCTTCTCGTGATTTTAGCTGTGGTCTAGTCCAAGGAGGTTCTATAAAGTGGCGAAAATACCTGGGGAGAAATATGGTGGTTGGCTGGATTATATAAAAAGTATTTATCCCGGCGTTGGATTCTGCATCGCACTGGGTTTTTTGGCAAAGTGGTTGGACGCAAATATTATACCAGAGCGCTTTTTCTTCTTAAATTATGTCTTCATTGCAATTATACTGGGGATATTCGTTAAAAATGTTTTTCATATTCCTGAAAAACTTAACGATGGAATTGATTTCTGTACCAAGATATGTCTTTATATAGGGATTGTTTTGTTGGGCGCGCGGCTTAACCTGGTGGAGATCTTCTCTATCGGGACATCAGCCATTTTGATGGTTGCTATCTCCATTTCCTTTTCCATTGCTTTGTGTGGTTGGTTAGGGAAAAAGGTGGGTATAGGAGAAAGGTGGGGACACCTTATTGGTACCGGAATCGGAGTTTGTGGCATTTCCGCCGTTATGGCTCTGGCGCCGGCTATCAAGGCTAGGGAACGAGAAATACTGACGGCTATAGGGGCAGTAATTTTAATGGATATCATGGTTTTGATAGCCCTTCCTGCCATCGGCCATCCCTTGGGCTGGGGCGATACATTGGCCGGATTTATCGCCGGAGTGGTTCCAGCCAATACCGCCCAAAGTATAGCAATAGGATATGCTTACAGTGATGGTGCCGGTACTGTGGCTACCATTGTTAAATCTGCCAGAAATCTTCTATTGCCTGTGGTTGTCCTGGTAATGACTTATATCTATACCGTAAGAGGGCTCCCTGTAGGGGAAAAAGTAAGAGCAGGTCTTTTGTGGAACAAGTTCCCCAAGTTTATTGTGGGGCTTCTAATAGCTGCAGCGATCAGCACCATGGGGCTAATCTCTTCCGAAGGCATAGCGCTAGCCAGAGAGCTCTCCAGTTGGTTCTTTGTGGTCTGTTTTGTAGGTATCGGCGCCGGTATAAAGCTGGTGAACCTGGGAAAACAGGATATGACAGTGGTAAGCTTCGGTTTAGTAATGTTGGTAATACTGTGGCTATACGCCTATTTCTACAGCATTTTTGCGCTTTCGCTATAATCTTTTCTTGATAGAAGGAGAGTTATAACAGATGCAAAAGGTAACTATTCTATGGGCGAACCTTCACCCCCCTTTCTCCAAAAGAACGGCAGGAACTAGAAGGTTTTTTTCAGCCCACCGCCTCAAGATTGGCTTGCTATCGCAGCTGGGAGTAATAGCGGGTCTGTTTCTTGAAAAATGTGGAAAATATAAAGGATTTGTTTGCACCAAAAAATGGGTAAAAGCGCACTAAATAAATAAGAACATTTCCTATATATCTTTGAGCACCCCCGATGATAAAATTTTTTTAGATTTTAGGAAGCGATGTCGCCAGGCCACATTTGGACTCTTCGACCAGACAAAGTAGTAGCGCAACTGGCCAGCATCTGGGGTTCAGTCTAAATGTAAAAGGTTTCGATGGTCGGCCGTCCGGGGGGAGCTTGTTCTTTAGGGAGCGCCTCTGGATGCCCGCCGGAGATTAAATTTCACATACGGCTTTATCTAAACTATAGTATGCAAGGAGTGATTGGTTGAGGATGCTACACGGGATATGTAATTACTAAAGGTTATTTCGCAGGCTGTGTTACTCCCATGCCCTTATATCTCCAGGTCAGGTAGCAAAGAAAATAAGGAGGTCAATTAAATATCTACAGGGCAACTACGAGCAGAAAAGTGAATAAAAGTCTCCTCATCATTGTATCATTATCCTTGATTCTAGTGGTAGCATGGCAGCTGGGAGCAGGTGAATACTTTATGGCCCGCGTTGTTTTTGCCCCGGACCACGAGGAAACAAGGGTGGAGCATGAAGGAGAGGGACTTTACACTTCAGAGCGGATACATCCCCTTGATTATACCGTCACCATAGTGGCCGAAGGACTGGAGATTCCCTGGGAAATCGTGCCACTTCCCGATGATCGCCTGCTGGTAACAGAAAGGCCCGGTAAGGTGACTATCGTAGGGCATGGAAGCATTGCCAGCATCCATGATGTTCGACACCTTGGAGAAGGGGGTCTCTTGGGAGCGGAACTGGATCCGGGTTTTGAAGAAAATGGTTTTTTATACCTTTACTATTCTTACGAAAAGGGTTCTGATGTTTATAACAGGGTTTCCCGGTTCGTTTTTCAGGAGGACAGCCTTAAGGATGAAACGGTACTGCTGGAGAACATCCCTGGTGACCGCTTTCACAACGGTGGACGTATCCGCTTCGGGCCGGAGGGGGCCCTTTACATTACAACGGGAGATGCTTCGGACGAGAGCCTGCCCCAGGATTTATCCTCCCTGGGAGGAAAAATTCTTCGAATCAATCCTGACGGTAGCTTTCCTGAGGACAATCCCTTTCCTGACAGCCCCGTATACTCCTATGGGCACAGGAACCCACAGGGAATTGCCTGGGACTATGAGAAAGGCATTCTTTACTCCAGTGAACACGGCCCCACCAGGCAGGATATGTTAAATGTAATTCTCCCCGGGAAGAATTACGGCTGGCCACTGGTGGAGTGCGGTCAGGGGGAATCCGAATTTGAAGACCCCATTATCTGCTACACCGAATTCACCCTGGCCCCATCGGGAATGGATTTTTTCCCGGGGCAAGGAGAATATCCCGACCAGCTTTTCATTGCCGGGTTAAGAGGAAATATGGTTAAGCGCATATCCCTGGACGATGAGGGGAATGTCCTGGACCAGGAACCAATTTTGACCAACTGGGGAAGACTCCGGACAGTGCGATACCACCAGGGGGTTTTCTACGTGGCCACCAATGACCGGGAAGGAAGGGGAGTGCCCGATGACACATCGGATCTAATTCTCAAAGTGGAATTCCAACTTAATAATCAATAAAATTCTTGGAGTAATAAAGCAATTGATGAGGGAATACTGAAAAAACTATAGAATAAAGAACTTAAGGTTAATACAATGAAAAGGGGAGGTATGCAAAAGTGAGTTCTTTAGGCAAATACCTGCAAACAGATGATTGGAAAAAGGAAAAACACGTACCGGTAATAGAGGTTATAGGACAACCCCAAAAAGGTGAAACCTTTGCACTGCAACTGAGCATTGGAAAAGAAGTCCCACATCCACATACTACCGAGCACCATATACGCTATATCAAGCTTTTTTTCCAGCCGGATGGAGAAAAATTCACCGTACACCTGGGATCGTACCATTTCGATGCACATGGGGAGTCAGTGCAAGGACCGAATGAAGGTAGCGCAAAGTGCGAGCCCAAAGTTACCACAAACATTACTTTAGAAAAACCAGGCACCTTATTAGCTTTAAGTTACTGCAATATACATGGCTTGTGGGAAAACGCCCAGGAAATAAACTTTTCTAAATAATGCTTCAAACATTGGGAAGAGGGAAGAGGTAGACTGGTATGGATAAGTGGGGATGCAACGCTTGCGAGTATGTTTATGATCCTGCGGAGGGAGATGATACAGCAGGAAACCACAAAGTGAAGTGCCTCAAGTTGCAGCGGCCCATGATACATTCTGGGACTTTGTCTCCAACACACCGGAGACAGCCCATGCAGTTGTTTCTTTTCCTTGTCCCAAAAAGAAGTGGCTTTATAACCTAAATTCCCAAATATGGTTTGGCGGGTTAATTCCAAGCTTTCCATTTGACGCTGAGGTTTGGTGATTTCTGTGTGGAAATGCCATTTTTTCCAGAATATCGGATTTGAGTCAGTCTCCATTTCTTGTCTCAAAACGGAGGTGGCTTTATAGATGTATATAACACTAGTTTTATTATTCTTCTGATAAACATTACATGCCATGAAAACCCTCTCTTCATAGTTATAAAATGTTCGGGAAGTTAGGATATAAGGAAAAGGACCGTCCCCAAAATTATTTTTGGGGACGGTTCTTTCTAAAAGCAAACGATAAACTTATCCTTTTCATGTCCGTTAGTTAATTCGACCGGCAGTTAACTTTTTCGGCAATTTCCATGTACTTCTTCTTGGTCTCTATAAAGAAATCAGCAAGTTCACGATCATTTTCCTTTTCGACATCCCTTACATAAGCATCACAGTTATCTGCACCTTTTAAAACATGGTAGAGAACACTAATCAAATTGTAATCCTTACCATTTTTGAATGCAAAATGCTTGTTATAGAGGTAAAGTCTTAAAAAGTCTGTAAAAAGGAAAATAAGTCCTGGGCGTCAAATGGTGGTAGTATCCAACATAACTACGTTCCCCAGTTGGCAAACATTTAAATGAGTGGGCTGTTAAAAGTTCTGCCAATTTTGGGCAGAACTCAAAGATTAAGCACCTAAAATATCCAGTGTTCCCGTTATAATACTATTACGCCCCTGGAAAAAAGAAGTGATGATTGCCTATCCACAGATGGACGCTACGCTTTAGCAGGGAAAGGGCCAGTAGCTTAAGTGTTCAGAATCTACAAAGGATTTGTTTTATTAAAAAATGGTAAAGCTACCACTAAATAAATGAGAATATTTCTTATATATCTCTGGGCACTATCGGTGATAAGATTTCCTTAGATTTTTGGAAGCGATAGTCGCTCGGCCACATTTGGACACTTTGGCCAGAAGGAGCCAGCAGCCAATCCTGTGGTGAGCAGCTCAAACCTTTAGGAGGAGGTTATGTCAGTGGAAACCCTGGAAAGTATCAAGACGAGAAGAAGCATTCGTGCTTTTAGACCCGATCCCATCACTAAGGATATCATGCAAAAAATAGCACAGGCTGCAAGCAATAGCCCTTCCTTTATCAATACCCAGCCTTGGGAGATGGTAGTGGTAAGTGGCAAAAAAAAGGATGAACTTTCGGAAATACTTTTGAAGCTGGCTAAAGCAAATGCTCCGGCCAAGCCCGATATACCTGCTCCCACAAGCTTTCCGCCGCAAATGGAAGAGCGCTCCAGGGAATATGGTGCAGGTCGGCTCAACACTCTTGGTATAGAGAGGAGCGATGAAGAAGGCAGAGAGAAATTAAAATTGATGAACTTTGAGTTTTACGGCGCTCCATGTGCGGTTTTTATCTTTATGGAAGGGTCCCTCGGAGAATGGTCAATTTTTGACATGGGCTTATTTACCCAAAACTTGATTCTGGCTGCACATATGCTAGGAGTGGGAAGCTGCATACAGGCTTCAGTGACAATCTATGCGAAAGAAATAAAAGAATTCCTTAATATTACAGAAGATAAAAAGCTGCTTGTTTGTATACCCATGGGTTACCCGGAGGAAAAGGATAAATTAAATGTCTACCGCAGCCTCAAGAAAAAACCGGATGAGTTTATGAGGTGGTATGAGTAAGGGGGAATATGATATGCAGGGAGTAGATCTTGTTAAAACATGTACGGTGGTGACCCTGTCGGAGGAGGTCACGGTTTATAACGGTATTGAAGAGTTGAAGGAAACCCTGTTTTCTTTATACCAGCAGGGTTTCAGCACCATGGTGCTTGATTTTACTTATCTGACCATAATTGATGCCTCTGGACTCAGCGTTCTGTTGGTATTTCAGAGCCGCTTAAAGGCTGTCGGTGGTGAATTGAAGATTGTTAATATAACCAGCCATTATCTCAGGGATTTGTTCCAAATGATTAACCTTCACAGAGTAATCAGCATAGAGGATGGGCCGTTATAGCTCTCCAGAAGCGCTAGGTCTTATTAATCCGCAGCTTCTCTCCGTATCATTAGAAGTAGTTCTCTGCGCCGGCTCCAGGTACACTTTGGGATTAGTAAAAAGTGGCACTATAAGATTATGTCAATACTTATTTTTAATGGCGAAACAATAACGAGACTTATTTAGTATTAATTCACATCTTTTGGGATGGTTGTCATCTATATTTCCAGTTTTTAAAGGGGACCATGAACTCCGGGCACTGTTCTGGTTCTGGATGATTACCACCTTATTACAGGGCCCAAAATACACGAAAGCCTTGCTTTCTTGCTCCATTATGCTCCGGATAACATGCACCTGCTCCTGCTCAGGGCCGGATAAGGGCTACCGCATTATTCTTGCTCATTTTTTACACCCCTTCAGGCAGGCTATGTAGAACCTTGTTCTGGGATGGTTCTATTTAAAGTCAACAATCGCTCTGTTTATCTACAGCCGTTCCGTTTTATCATGTAATAACTTCCCTGCTACGCTCCATTAACAGCTACAAAAAGCATGCTTATGGTGTAAAGAAATATTAGCGCTGGTTTAAGGGGATATAATTACTCCTGGGGATGACGTTTTTATAAGCAGGGCGGATGATCTTCTCTCCACTTACAATTTCTTCAATTACATTGGAAGAGTTAAGCAAAAAAACCAAGATAATGAAATACAAGCTCCGGGCCCTGGAAGATGAAAATTACGACGTTTTTAGGCTGAAATCTACCTTAAAGGTACTCTTCGCAGGTATGCCGAAGAGGTAGGACTGCCTCCGCGAAAAGTGGTGGAATAATACCATTTTCATCTAACTACTTTTTATATTCCAGCGCCTTGCCGGAAAAATATTTGGGAGTATAAAATAAGCACTACCGTAAAAAACTGGGCAGCAGGTATTTACCTCATAACGTTGAATATACCAGAATAATTACACTTACAGAAACAAATTGAAAGGAGAGATGTTTAAATGAAAATTTTAGTGTGCACTGATGGCTCTAAGCATAGCGAAAAAATGATAGAGGAAGCCTCCGAAATTGCGGAAGACATGAAAAAAGTTGATGCTGTTACTATAATTCATACGTATAAAAGAAAATACTCTGACACGGCATGGTCTTTAAGCGCATACAACACTTGGAGTGAAGCGGAGGTAGAGTTAATGCGTAAGCAAATGGAAAAGCTAGATGAGCAGGAGAATAAGGAACGAAAAAAGGTTTTAGAAGCTGCTGCAGAGGTTTTTAAGAAAAAAAATATAGAGGTCAATACAATATTAAAAGAGGGGCATCCTGCAAAAACTATCTGTGAGGTGGCTTCAGCAGAAGGATTTGATCTGATCATAATTGGCAGTAAAGGCAGAGGAGGTCTTTTGGGCGTTTTTCTGGGAAGCGTCAGTAATGCCGTGGTACAGAACTGTGAGACAAATGTGTTAGTCGTGAAATAAGTTTTCGACACATAACCGCTGAAAATTAGTTGAAAGCACTTGCCTTTTTTCCTAATAAGTAAAAATTTACTTAACGAATGTGAAATCTTATTTTCCTTGGAAAATACTAAACCGATGAGATGAAGAACATCTTAGCATTAGGCCATATCTTATGTCAGAAAACGTCAAAAGCCCTTGAAAAACTTTTTCAGGAGCTTTTTGCATGGTGCTTTGAAGAGCACCTTCAAAGACATTGGCATTTTATGGCAAGGTATTTCCGGACCCGTTCCAGAAGGGGGCCGGGTGAATAATGGGTGTCCCGCGCCAGAACTTCTGCTAACGCCATATGTGGGGGGTACCCCTCCTACCCTTCCCTTTCCCCGGCTTTTCAGTGACTGGGTGACCTGCTGCTTTGTTGTCTGTTCTGCCCTTGTGCTCTGGGAAGAATTCCTTCAATCTTTCTGTGCATTTAAACCTATGCCTGTAAAGTTCCCGCTGTGGCCTGGATCGCTAGACGTGTTGCCTTTCCGGCACCTCCAAGACCTGGTGAATATCTAAGCCTTCTGCAGTTAAATTGGCACATGAAAAACCATTACACATTTACACATAGAGTGTTAAGTTTATAGTTTTTGTGGTGGGGTTGAGAGGTTTCGAACCTCCGACCTCTTGAATGTGAGTCAAGCGCTCTCCCCCTGAGCTACAACCCCATGTTCATATCTATTGTTTTTCTGTAAGTGAAATTATACCACTAAAAAATCAGCTAGTCAATTGCATACACCCGCCCGCCCGAGATTGGGAAGTGGAAATACCTTTTAGTATAAAAGGATATACCACGAAAGAGAGCCATTTGCATTCTCTCGATATTCAGATAGAATGCAAATGGCTCAATATGTTTTCATGATATGAAAAAATTGGCAGCAATGGGCATGCGGCGACCGCTGCCAAAAGCACGTGTAGTTACCCGGAGACCGGGTGCAGACTGATGACGTTTATATTCGGATTTATCAACTTTACTCACCAGATCCCTCACTGTTTTAGAGTCAAATCCCCGGGCTGTTATTTCATCTATGTGGAGATTTTCTTCAATATATAAATGGAGAATACGGTCTAGGATTTCATATGGTGGTAAGCTATCCAGGTCTTTTTGGTCCGGGCGCAGCTCTGCAGAGGGTGCTTTTTCTATAACAGACTCAGGCACAATTTCTCGCCCTGCCTGGTGGTTCATAAGCTCAGCCAACCTGTAGACCATGGTTTTGGGCACATCCGCCAGGATGGCTAATCCTCCGGACATATCCCCGTAAAGGGTACAGTAACCTACAGCAATTTCTGATTTATTGCCAGTAGTGAGCAGTATCCTTTTTTCCCTATTGGAAATAAACATTAATATACTTCCCCTTATCCTGGCCTGAATATTTTCTTCAGCCAAATCCAGGATAGGCTTCCCTTCCTCGTTTAAAAGGTTCAAAAAAGCTTGCAGCGGTTCTTCCAACGGGATCTGCCTTGTCTCTATTCCCAGGTTTTCTCCCAAGCTGAACGAGTCACTGATACTGTGCAGGGAGGAATAGCAGGAGGGCATCAGCACTCCGAGGACCTGCTCCGGGCCCAGGGCTGATACAGCCAGGGCTGCCGTAACAGAAGAGTCGATTCCCCCGCTGAGGCCAATTACCACGCGCTTAAAACCTGTCTTGGCCAAGTAATCCCGTATTCCCAGGACCAGGGCATTGTAAACCCAGGCCGCATCTTCAAGCTCGGTTCCCAAGAGACCCTGAAGTTCGTTGTCCGTGGAAACACTACCTCTTTGGTCCTGCTTGGAGACAGGAAAACTATGAGAGTAAACACTCCGACTCCAAGAAACATCGTTTTCCCCTATATGTTCCAGGGAAGTAAACATGGCTGTATCAGCTCCTGGCTTTGCTCCGGGTTGATAAAACAAAACCCCCTCCCGGAAAGAAGGGGCCTTGAAAACAACTTTACCATCGCCAGAACAGATCATGCTGCTGCCGTCAAAAATCAGTTCATCATTACCACCAACCTGGTTTACATAAAATAAGGGAGCCCCGTATTTACTTGCCAGGGCCAAGAGCATGCTTTCTCTGTCTTTCACCTTACCCAGGTGATAAGGAGAGGCAGAAATGTTCACCAGCATGCGGGCTCCCAGGCCGAAAAGTTCTTCCACGGGGTCTTCCGGATAGCGCAGGCGCTCCCAGTAATCTTTGTCGTTCCAGGTGTCTTCGCAAATGGTCACTGCTATTTGCTGCTCTTCCAGGGAGAGCAGGCTGCGCCTGGAGGCCGGGGTAAAATAACGGTTCTCGTCAAAAACGTCATAGTTGGGCAATAGCGATTTGTGGTGGAGAGAAATAATATCCCCATCTTTTAACACTAAGGCAGAGTTAAAAAGCCGGCCTTGCTGTTCTTCATCACGCCAGGGGGCTCCCAGGATCACAGTCATCCCCGATATTACGGGTAATATATTCTGGAGTGTAACCCGTTCCACTTCCCGGAGAAAGGCCCGGTATAGCAGCAGATCCCGGGGCGGATATCCTGTTACAGCCAGTTCAGGACACAGTAGGAGGTCTGCCTTTTCTTTTTCGCTGCAGCGAATTGCAGTAATGATTTTAGCAGCATTGCCCTCTAAATCGCCGATAGTGGGGTTTAATTGAGCTAGTGCAATTTTCACAGGATTCACCTCGGTTTTGCCATAGACCTAGCGTCATTTTCCCGCTTGACCGTAAAACAACAGTGCGGTAACAGGATCAGTGCATCCTCTACGATGGACAGCCAGTCCGTGCAGGTAGATTTGCGGTTCTGACAGGCAGGCTAAAACTCCACTAGTGTATAGCTACCCTAGTTAATAATGTTTGCCTGTGCCACAAAAATAGCTGCTTTTTGGAATTAACCAAGCAGATAAATTTTAACTCTTGCCCTTTTATCTGTCAATATAATGGAACAACTTTTTACTATATGGAAAATTTTACTGCTTAAAGAACCTACCTTTTTGCTATCTTGTTTTTACTGGATTTGCTTTTTGAATCTTAACTTGTTATAATAACTACTACAATTAGACAAATCTTATTTATAAACTTATATTTGCATGTATTTGGAATTTGATTATTCATTGCAGATGGGGGTGTAGAGAATGGTTTACCCGATGCTGATTATAATGGTAGCGATTATTATAGGTGTGATTCTATTTTTGCGCTTTACAACTCATTTTCATTTTTGCAGAAGGGTTTCCAAAAAATACCCTGGCGAAGATTTAAAAGGATGCCCGGCCTGGACGTTGGAGGGCAAAGATGATGAAGACGTGGAGCGTAAGGAAAAGGAGCAAGGAAGTGGATAACGAGGTTTGAATTTGTTTTACTTAACAAATATCTTTCAATTGAACAGCAAATAGCGGGCTCATATGATAACTTAAATATAAGCCCGCTTTATTGTTTACTTGACGATTAGAACATTTCTTTTTGATTGATGAACAACCCTGTGGCTTACGCTACCCAGGAAAACTTCCTGTATTCCTCTTATGCCCCTGCTTCCCAGCATGATCAGATCCACATTTTCTTCATTGGCTACATCAATAATAACATCTGCAGGTCTTTTTGTGCCCCTTCTTATCATGGTATTTACTTCGATGTTATTTTCTCTAAACGGTGCTGCCGCTTTTTCTACCGTTTCTTTGGCTTTCTCGCTGGAGCCACGGTCCGGTGCTGTCCAGTCTTCAACGGTGAGAACGATAACTTCTGCCTGGATGGGACCGGCAATTCTGACTGCATCCTTTACTACTTTTTCCGCATGTTCTGAACCATCTGTTGCAACTAAAATTTTGAACATTTCAGCCCACCTCTTTCTTGATAATATAATTATTACTGCTTATATAAACGGTATAAACGGCGTTAGGAATGCTGTTTTGTTAATACAGCATTCCGTTCTTGCTGCAGTTTATACATCATTTTACTTAAAACTATGTTCTATAATTCTCTTGTAATTTCCTGCATTAGTTCTACGGCAGGTTCTTTTGCAGCGGAATATTTTTGCCAGATAATAATATTTAGCATTAGATTAATTTTATTTTTTAACAAGGAAGGTTTTTAAACCCGGGTGTAGAATTTATTTATAGATTTATTTGCTTGTAAAAGTAATATGAAGTATAGGATGTTTTTAAAAAAATAATATAAATGAGGTGGTTGTATGAAAACAAATGAAAACTTGATGAATGCTTTTGCAGGGGAATCACAGGCAAATCGAAAGTATTTGGCCTTTGCGGCTAAGGCTGAGAAGGAAGGTTTCAAAAACGTGGCCAGATTTTTCAGGGCTGTAGCCGAAGCAGAAACCATTCATGCCCTGAAGCACCTGGAGGTAGCCGGAAAGATAGGCAACACGCTGGAAAACCTGGCTGAGGCGGCAGAGGGTGAACATTACGAGTTTACCAGTATGTACCCCGGCTTTATTGAAACCGCCAGGGAGGAAGAACAGGATAAAGCCCTTAAATCTTTTGAGTATGCCAATGAAGCAGAAAAGGTGCACGGGATGAACTATGAAAACTTAAAGGATATGGTAGAAAAAGGTAAGGATGATGAGGAGATGGAGATTAACCTCTGCCCTGTTTGCGGCTGGGTAGGCCGGGGAGATGCACCCGAGCGCTGCCCTATTTGCGGAGCTGCGGCAAAGTCCTTCCGCAAGTTTTAAATAACAGAAGCAGTTGTTTCTGCTATTTAAGCTAAAAGAATAATACAGGGGAACAGGCCTGGGTACTTGTTCCCCTGTAACATTTGACGGTGATGCTAGGGGAGGTTATATGGTAAGATCATCCTGGGCGAGAGTTACTGGAAGTCTCCACGTCTTCTTCCCCGTCCCTCTTCAATGAAGTTGATGCCTTTGGCGGTTATGGTATATTTGTTTACAGAACCTTCTACATTAATGATCTGTTCGCATTCAATCAATTCCAGGTCTTCCAGATATTTGTAGACCAGGACATCTTGAGGATCAATCTTGTCTATAAGCACTTGTTTCCCCTGTCCGTTGGTTTCAAAATAAATATCATAAACATCTTTTAACATTTCAAACCGTTTCATTTGCCTTTCATGGTATACCTTTTTGTCTTTTTCTTCGGACATAAGCCGCACCTCCCTTTTTACAAGACTATTATTCATCAAAGATGAGGATTTTCCTGCTATATATAGAACAGAAGCAAAAAATACTTCGTGATTCTTTGAATTTTTGCTTATAATACCAGCAGCTGTTTTAAACAGATTTATGTTATAATCGTACAAGCAATTTCCGTCCCATTAATTTGGAGGAACTGTTTGGGGGTTGTTATATGGTAAAAAAGGAGAGTTTTTATGCCCGAAGTTGAAATTGTATTTAAAAGAATTGCACAAGAGATGGGCATAGACTCCCATGATATCACAAAAACGGTCGAGCTTATTGACGAAGGGAACACCATCCCTTTTATTGCAAGATATAGAAAAGAAATAACCGGTAACATGACGGATGAAAGCCTGAGGACCCTGTATGACAAGCTGACCCTGTACCGCAATTTTGAAAAACGTAAGGCCGATATTCTGAGAATGTTGACGGAAAAAGAGATATTGAGCCCCGAGCTTGCAAAAGCCCTTCATGAAGCTAGAAATATAACGGAACTGGAGGATATATACCGGCCATATCGCCCCAAGAAGAGAACCCGGGCAGTTATAGCCCGGGAAAAGGGATTGCAGCCCCTGGCTGATTATATTATGCTCGGTGAAGAAGAGCCGGAGCGCAGGGCAAAAGAGTTTGTGGACGAAGAGAAAGAGGTTTTTTCCGCTGCCGATGCCCTGCAGGGCGCGCGTGATATAATCGCGGAAGTTATCTCCGATGATCCCGGGGCCAGAAGACTTTTGCGTGAGCTGGTTTATAGGACAGGGTTTATTGTTTCCAGAGCGAAAGGTGATTCACCCGGAAATTATGAGATGTATGCCAATTTCCGGGAGAAGTGCGGCAAGTTGCAGCCGCACAGGGTTTTGGCGCTGAACAGGGGCGAAAAGGAAGGTTTCCTACAGGTAAAAATGGAGCTTTCAGACGAAGAAGCCCTGCCGATTATCCGTCATTTGTTTATTAAGGATAGTTTTAGTGTTCAATCCACTGCTTATTTGCACGAAGCCATTACAGACGGGTGGAAGCGGCTCCTGTATCCCTCACTGGAGAGAGAATTGCGCAGCGAGCTGACGGAAAAAGGGGAAGAACAAGCTTTAAAGGTGTTCAAGGATAACCTGAAAAACCTGCTTATGGTTCCTCCCGTTTCCGGGAAAAGGTTGCTGGCGATTGACCCCGGCATCAGGACGGGTTCTAAAGTTGCCTGCGTTGATGAAACGGGGAAGCTGCTGGATACGGCGGTTATCTTTCCCATTCCGCCCCACAACGAAAAAGAAAAATCAGCAGGCATGGTTATGGAGTTGATTAGGAAGTACGACATAAATGCAGTGGCTATCGGCAACGGAACCGGTTGCAGGGAGATCGAAGAATTTGTAACAGGTCTTTTTGCTGCTGATGAGCTGGAGCTGCATTATACAATTGTCAATGAAGCGGGAGCCAGTGTCTATTCGGCTTCCAAGCTGGGGCAGGGTGAATTTCCCGGTTTGGATGTGGCGGAAAGAAGTGCTGTTTCTATTGCACGTCGGCTGCAGGATCCCCTCTCGGAGCTGGTTAAGATTGACCCTCGTTCCATCGGTGTTGGCCAGTACCAGCATGATGTGAACCAGAAAAGGCTGAAAGAGGTTCTGGACGGGGTGGTGGAATCTTGTGTTAACCAGGTAGGGGTTGATCTGAATACGGCCTCGGCCTCCCTGCTGGGCTATATTGCGGGGCTAAACAAAACCGTTGCTGCCAATATTGTACACTACAGGGAAGAAAACGGTTCCTTTAAAAGCCGTAAAGAGCTGCAAAATGTACCCAAACTCGGCCCTGCTGTTTTTAAGCAGTGCGCTGGTTTTCTGCGGATACCGGGAGCGGAGAATTATTTTGACAGGAGCGCGGTGCATCCGGAGTCTTACGCTACTGCTAAACAGGTCATGGAGCACCTTGCTATATCATTTGATGACCTGGGCCGCTCTTCGCGCATACCGGAGGTGGATGGCAAAGAGCTCGCTGACGAACTCGGTGTGGGGGAACTTACCTTAATCGATATTATTAAGGAATTTAAGCGCCCGGGGAGGGACCCCAGGGAAGGATTACCCGAACCGGTCTTCAGGAAGGGTATTTTGGATATCAAGGATCTCCGGGAGGGGATGCAGCTCAGCGGTGTGGTGAGAAATGTGGTAGACTTTGGGGCATTCGTAGATATAGGGGTCCATCAGGACGGCCTGGTTCACATCTCTGAGCTTTCAGAGAATTATGTAAGGCACCCCCTGGACGTGGTCAAAGTAAGCGATGTGGTCGATGTAAAAGTGATTTCCGTGGACAGAGAAAAAAACCGTATCGGGTTGAGCATGAAGACTTGAGGCGGTTCTGAGCGTAATAAGCTTAACTTCCCTGCATTGCTTGTGACGCAAGAGGCCCACAGAGGTGCAAACTCAAAAAGGAGGAACTTTTTTGATCTTCCAGCATAATATTATAGAAGGCAGAAGTATCGAGGAAATATGGCGTGATGCCATGTGGTGCTGCGTTAGAAAGGGTTATGACTACAAGGTTGAAGGCGGAAGCTATGTGGGCCAGCGCAGGAGGCAGCTGGATTACGTGGTTCTTAGGGTGCTGGAACCTTATATACGCCCGCTGAGTGTTAAGACGCCCGAGGCATGCGGCATCCCTTCGCCTACCAGCGAAGATAAGATCTGGCGTTACTTTAACGAATATATTATTGGGACTGAGAAGAGCCCCCGGGAAGACTATACTTACGGGCAGTTTATCGCCCCCCAGGTTCCAAGGGCCGTGGAATTATTAAATAATTCCGCAGGAAACACCAACCAGAGCTGTATCCAGGTGGGCGATGCCCGGTCCATATACCTGGATGATCCCCCCTGCCTGAGGGTTATTACCTTCAAGGTGGTTGATGGTCTGCTCCAGATGTCGGTTTTTTTCCGCAGCTGGGATCTATTTGCAGGCCTTCCGGAAAACCTGGGCGGTTTACAGCTTCTCAAGGAGTATGTGCTGGCACAGTTAACTTTCGATGTTGAAGATGGCCCTCTGGTGGCTCACAGTGACGGTTTGCATATCTATGAGCAGTATTTTACGCTGGCCAATACTTTGAACGTGGACAAGATAAAGTAAGAAAAGTGTAGAAAGCAAGGAGCAGTGTAATAAAATAGGGGTTGGCAGCGCGTGGGAATGGGAAGAACATTATTTTGGACAGGAGGAAGATCATGATAGACCGAATCAAGAAAAGAGGCGGCCAGGTTGTTTCCTTTAATCAAGAAAAAATTACTATAGCTATTTTTCAGGCAGCCAAAGCGGTGGGGGGCAGTGATTTAGAACGGGCCAAGAAGCTATCCGACCAGGTAGTTCGCATTTTAGAGGAGAAATATCCCGGTCAGGTGCCTAACGTCGAGGATACCCAGGATATTGTTGAGAAGGTTCTCATCGAGAACGGTCACGCCAAGACGGCCAAGGCTTATATTCTTTACCGTCAGCAGCGCGCGGAGATCAGGGATTTCCAGTCTTTAATGGTCAACACCGCAAAAATGGTGGAAGAGTATGTTTCCCAGGACGACTGGAAAGTGAAAGAAAATAGCAATATGAACTACTCTCTGCAGGGTTTGAATAACCATATTATTTCTGCAATAACTTCTAAGTACTGGATAGAAAAAATATATCCTGCCACGATACGGGCCGCACATGAAAGCGGAGATATGCATATCCACGATTTGGGACTACTGGCCCCTTATTGCTGTGGCTGGAGCCTGGAAGATCTTCTGGTAAAAGGGTTTCGCGGTGCTCCCCAGAAAGTGTCTTCGGCCCCACCCAAGCATTTCCGCACGGCCCTTGGCCAGCTTATCAATTTTTTCTATACCCTGCAGGGTGAAGCCGCAGGAGCCCAGGCCATAGCTAACTTTGACACCTACCTGGCACCTTTTGTGAAAAAGGATAACCTGGGCTATAAGGAGATCAAGCAGGCTATGCAGGAATTTGTTTTCAACTTGAATGTTCCTACCCGCGTAGGTTTCCAGACCCCTTTTATTAACATTACCTTTGATGTCACTATTCCTTCCAACCTGGCTTCGCAGCCCGCTATCATCGGGGGGAAACTGCAAGAAGAGACTTTGAGTGAGTTCCAGGAGGAGATGGACCTGATTAACAGAGCTTTTTGCGAAGTCATGATGGCAGGTGATGCGGAAGAAAGAATATTCACGTTCCCCATTCCTACATATAATATAACCGAAAACTTCTTTGCCAGCCCCGTCTCCGATAAAATTTTGGAGATGACTGCTAAATACGGTATCCCTTATTTTGCAAACTTTATTAACTCCGATCTTTCTCCGGAGGACGTAAGAAGCATGTGCTGCCGCCTGCGGCTGGACAACCGTGAGTTGCGCAAACGAGGCGGCGGCCTTTTCGGTGCCAACCCCCTTACCGGTTCTATCGGTGTGGTTACCATTAATCTGCCCAGGTTAGGCTATAAATCTGAGAACTTTTCCGATTTTCTTTCCAAGATCAAGGAGATAGCCGTGCTGGCCAAGGAAAGCCTACTAACCAAAAGGCTTGTCCTGGAGCAGATGACTGAAAACGGGCTTTACCCTTACTCCAAATTTTTTCTTGATGATGTCTACCAGAGATTCGGAAAATACTGGTCCAATCATTTCAATACCATCGGTGTTATTGGCATGAACGAAGCCCTGATTAACTTTATGGGCAAGGATCTTGCCTCCGGCGAGGGACAGGAGGCAGCTGTTACTATACTGGACCATCTGCGCGCTATTATGGTTGACTTCCAGGAAGAAACAGGTGAAATGTTTAACCTGGAGGCCACGCCGGGAGAAGGGACGAGCTACCGCCTCGCTCTCCTGGACAAAGAACTCTATCCGCATATAATTACGGCTGGCCTGGATGAACCCTATTACACAAATTCCACACAGCTGCCGGTAGATTATACGCAGGACCTTTTTGAAGCTTTAGAACTGCAGGACGATCTGCAAACCAAGTATACCGGAGGGACGGTTTTTCATGCTTTCTTGGGTGAAAGGGTGGAAAATACAGATGCCTGCAAGAACCTGATCAATAAAGTTTTTTCTAACTTCCAGCTCCCCTATTTTTCAATTTCCCCTACTTTTTCGGTCTGCGAAACGCACAAGTACCTCAGCGGTGAGCAGCCTACCTGCCCCTATTGCGGTAAAGAAGCAGAAGTATGGAGCAGGGTGGTAGGCTATTACCGCCCCATCAAGAACTGGAATAAGGGTAAAAAAGCGGAATATCACCAACGCAAAGATTTTTCCCTGGAAGAGGTTCGAGTCTCCTCCAAAGGAGCCTAATTTGTTAAAAAAGCCGGTGCCGGAATCGTGACCTTTTTACGGGGAGGGAGATTATTTGTTTAATAATAGTAATTTCTTGCAGTGGACCGTAACAGCAGTTATAGCCATTTTTATTATTGGTTTTCTGGGCTGTCGCGATGTTATGGAAGAATCTATTGCTCCTCCCGGCCCCCCAGGCCCCCCTGCCGGGGAAGAAGAACAGGAAATCCCGGCGGAAGTAGAAGGCGACACCGGCGCGGCAAATTACGGTATAACAGAAAACCTGCCCGCGGGTAAGGAAGCTCACGAAGAAGAAAAAGGCATCAGCGAAGGCAAAGAACCTGCCCCCCCTACCTTCACCGATACTCCTCCTCTGCCCTGGATGGAGATGATTGACAGGCTATCTTTCCTGGAAAGCCCCATACCGGGAGCCCGGATTTCCACGAGGGATAATCATTTGCCTGGAGCACCCCGTCCATATAGGAGCGGCACCCACGAAGGTCTTGATTATTACCATGGTTACTGCGGTGTGAAAATCTACACCGGCGCGCCTGTTTATGCTGCAGCAGAAGGTGTCGTAGTTAGGATAGACAGTGATTACCGGGAGTTAACAGAAGAAGAAAGGGAAGAGATACTGCAGGCCGTCAATAAGTTGGGCTTTACCCCGGAAATAGAACTGGACAGGTTAAGAGGGCGGCAGGTGTGGATTCTACACCGGGATAGTATTGTTACCAGGTACGCTCATCTCGAGGATGTAAACGAAGATTTGGAAGTGGGGGACAAGGTTTCCCGCGGGGATTTTATTGGAACCATCGGCAATTCCGGCACCAGTGCCGATGTAGACGGCACAGAGAAGGGAGCGCACCTGCATTTTGAAATATGGGTGGAGGGCCACTACCTGGGAGAAGGACTGCCCTTCTCAAAAGTGCGCACTTTATGGGAAAAAGTCCTGCTGGAGAATTAATATGTAAGTAAAACAGTAAAGGTGGGCAGCTATGTGCTCCCAAACCGTATCTTATTTCCGCAGTTATAAGGGAAATTAAGAGGCGGTTTTTTTCTGAAGAGGGCGCAAACTGGTATTGAAGAATAGAGCTGAGTAATCTGCCGGTTTTTGAGATCGTCCAAGCCGGTTTTCCCCAGGATGTACAGGGAAATTTTGACGAATGTATAGGAAACAACTATAATTTAAAGAAAAAGGGTATCGAAAAAACGGTAGCACTTATGGTAAAGGCATTAATAATCTGTCATAAGAGTGCTGCATCTCTTCCTAATTTTTCCCGAATTTGCGCTCTATCTTCACTGCATGATTTAGTCTTTTTATAAATATACAAGGAACAGGCCATGTTTGAAAACTGTTTTGAATTAGCTGAGCATCTTCTTGTATTAATTTTTGGGAAATTGTCCGGCAGTTGCTGATAAATATAGAAAGCAAAGGATTGATGCTGTTGAGAACCAATTGGCTCCGTTTCTGCGTTGTGCTTCTAGTGTTGATATTGCTCCAGGTAATTCTAAGCGGGGGTTTCGGTTTTTTTGCTTATATGGTGTTTAGCATAGAAAATCTTCCCGATATTGAGCAACCCCAAACCTCTCGTTTCTATTACCATAACCGGGAACTCATGACTACTCAATTTGTGGAAAACCGCACTAATGTTTCCCTTGACGATATAGCACCGGAACTCGTTTGGGCCACCATAGCCGTGGAAGATCGGCGTTTCTTCGAGCACAACGGTTTTGATTTAAGAGGTATTTTTAGGGCAGCTTTTCAAAATTTGCGGGGGTGGCAGATAACCCAGGGTGGCAGCACTATTACCCAACAGCTGGCCAAAAACCTTTTTCTGTCCCATGAGCGGACCTGGCAGAGAAAGTGGAACGAGGCAACTATTACCGTGCAACTGGAAAGAGGTCTTTCCAAGGAGGAAATTCTGGAGTTATATCTTAATACTATTTATTACGGACATGCTACTTATGGCATTGAAGCCGCTGCTCAACTCTACTTTGATAAAGCTGCGGCAGAGCTGTCACTGGAAGAGGCGGCTTTATTGGCAGGCCTGCCCCGAGGACCTGGTTATTATTCCCCTTTTATTGATGAAGAGGCTGCACTTGAGCGTCAGAAAGGCGTTCTCAGCCTGATGGTAGAGGAAGGTTATATTTCTGCCGAAGAGCGGGAAAAAGCTCTGACCCGGGAACTTTCCATTAATGAAAGACCTGCCCTGTCCCGGGAAAGCAATTATATCGTTGACCAGATAATATACCAGGAGTTTGCTGAAATATCCAAACGTGATCCTGAGCTTATACAACAAGGGGGATTGTCCTTCTACACTACCATAGATCCTCATATGCAATCGGCGGCGGAAAGATTATTAGAGGAAGGGCTTCACGTGCACGGGAAGGATGAAGAGGGGGTTACTCAGCCCCAGGCTGCTTTAATCGCCCTGGAACCGCGAACTGGAAAAATCAGGGCCATGGTAGGCGGAAGAGACTATCAGGAAACCATGCTCAACCGTGCAAATCTACCCAGATCACCGGGATCGGCCTTTAAACCCCTGGTTTACGCTGCTGCCCTGGAAAAGGGCTATACGGCGGCGCATACATTCACTTGCGAACCCGTCTCCCTGCAGGAAGAGGGCATGGCAAACCCCTATGAGCCCACTGATTTTGGGGGTGGTTTTCATCACCGGGATTTAACTCTCAGGGAAGCGCTGGCCAGGTCCTGTAATATCACTGCGGTCAAGCTGAACCGGGAAATCGGGAGTGAAGCGACCGTGGAAATGGCCCGAAAATTAGGGATTAAGAGCCCCATGGAGCCTTATCTGTCCTTACCCCTTGGTTCTTTGGAAGTAACCCTTCTCGAACTGACTGCTGCTTATGCGGCCTTGGCCAATGGCGGTTACCGGGTAGAGCCTGTGCTCCTGGAAAAAGCTACCGATTCCCATGCAGAAACCCTGATCGAAAATTCCCCCCAAACGGTCAAGGTGATGGACGAGAGCGTGGCCTATATCATCACGGATATATTGAGAGATGTACTTCAACCGGGAGGTACGGCTTCCACAGCTTATTTGCTTTTGGAACGACCTGCCGCTGGCAAGACGGGCACATCTCAGGCTCATAAAAATGTCTATATGGTGGGTTATACCCCTGATCTGGTAGTTGGGCTGTACATCGGGGACGACCGTGAAAACCCCCTGGAGGAAACGGGCGGAAGCCTGGCAGCTCCCTTGTGGGCGGAATTTATGAAAGAAGCCTCCCGGGATATTTCCTCAAGGGATTTTGAGCGCCCCGGTGGTATTATTGAAAAAACACTTTGCCCGGAAACCGGTCTGCTCCAGTACCCCGAGTGTACTGCTGCCGGGCAGGAAGAGCTATTTATTAAGGGCACCGAACCGCTACAGGATTGCGCCCAGGAGGATTGCCCTCACATTGAAACTACTCCCTGGTGGCACTGGGATTCCTGGTGGGGATGGTAAGATGCTTTAAATAAGGGGAAAGCGTGGCGCGGTACAAAGCTGACAGGTGATGGTTTTAGGTTTTACGCAGCGGCTCAAAGGGCAAAAGGGACCACAGCATAACTGTTTTTACGTTTCAACTTTTTCTGCCCACAGAAAAATGCAGGATTATAAATACTGATGACGAATTGTAGAAATTGTAGAATACACAAGGCAATTGTCGTTGGAGCACATTGGCCATGGCGGATGTTATGATCGCGGCAGCGGAAGAGACATTATTAAATTTTGGTGGCAGCTTACAAGTGTTGTCACCCAAAAGAGTTAACCCTAATTTTACTCTTTTTTAACTCGGCTTCCATGCTTTTTAGCGATTTTTTTCTGTTAGCAAAACCTGTAAAGTGTACAATATCGAGGAGTAGCAATTGTTAACTATGCAGGCGGGTAGAGGAATTGTTTTAAGAAAGATTTTTAATAGAAAACATACCTAAGAGGTGTTGAAAAATGCGCTATGCAGAGACAGGGTACTATCTGGAAGTTGATTTATCAAATGGAAACATTGAGAGGGTGGAGTCGGACCCGGAGATAAGCAGACAGCATCTGGGGGGACTGGGAACTAATGCCAAGATATTGTGGGATAGGGTTCCTCCGGAAGCTGAACCTTTTTCTCCCGAGAACCTGTTGATTTTTGGGACGGGTATCTTGTGCGGCACGCCTGCCATCGGGGCCAATCGCACCATATTATCTACTTTCTCTCCTCAGACAAGGTTGATGGCTTATTCGATGATGGGAGGGTTCTTTGCGCCTGAATTAAAGCATGCCGGGTATGACAAAGTGATCTTCAGCGGGCAGTCCCCCAACCTGGTTTATTTATGGATAAACAACGAAAAAGTAGAGCTGCGTGACGCTTCTCATTTGCAGGGGAAAGGTACGCTTGAAACCTCAGAATTGATAAAAGAGGAATTGGGCGACCCGAATATCCAGGTGGCAGCAATAGGCCTGGCTGGAGAAAACAGGGTCTTTTTTTCTTCTGTGGAACATGGCAGGTCCAGTGCCAGCAGGGCTGGGCTGGGTGCCGTCATGGGAGACAAAGGGATAAAGGCGGTTGCTGTTCGCGGAACAAAGGATGTTAATATTGCCGAGCCGGAAAAATTTATTGACCTCTGCAACGAGGTTTTGGACTATATCCAGTGGCGGGCAGAGAATCCGGTTGAGCATGTTCCTCCTATTTTAGCCGGGCTGGGCTCACCACAGGAGATGGCTATTCATGATGAAGAGTGGCATACCACTGCTTTTTCCTGGGGTAATGCGCGTTACCGGCGCAAGGAGTTTTGGACCGAAGAAGTGGAAGAGGAGTGGAGCAATGTTCAGGACGGTGCGGTGCAGCGTTTAATAAGCTGCTATAACTGTCCCATGAAGTGCGGCGCAGTGATTGCTTACCCCACTCTGGAGCTTTCCAAATACATGATGAAGTGCTATACGAAGCTTACTTATGTAATGGGAGCCATGACGGATAACCTGGAGTTTGGTTTTAGAATTGCCGGTCTTGCTCAGGGCTATGGAGTAGACGGGTTTACGGCGCCCCAGGTGATGGCTTTCGCCGTCGAACTTTATGAAGACGGAATCTTAACCGACGAGGATATGCCTGATTTCCCACCCGATAACGAGGGCAGGTTCTTCTATCTGCTGGAAAAAATTGTGCACCAAGAGGGAATAGGAAAAATTCTTTCCAAGGGTGTCTATTGGGCAGCCCGTGAGATCGGTAAAGGGGCAGAGGCTTATGACCGCAATACCATCAAGAAACATGAGCAGATCCCCATCAAGCTGGGTATGCTGAACCCTATTTTCTTCCTCATGCATTCTACCGGGGAAAAGATAAACATTACCCAGATTGAAGGGCAGATGCCTCAGGCACCATTCCCCGAGAGAGAGGACCGAGAAGAGTTTGTGAAGGATTGGTTCCAGGCCCCCAGTGAAAATGTGAAGGAGTTTTTCCTGAACTGGGATATACGTGGGGAGAACGCTTTTCCTTATTACCCAGATTTTCAAACGGCCTGCGAGCTTGTCGAATGGCAGGAGACGATGCACTATATCGATGATGCCACGGGTATATGCGCAGGATTATCATCATTCCCCATCAAGCCACCCTACCATATACACAATCTGCCTGATGTGATATCAGCGGCTTCGGGCTTTGATATTGATAAGGACGAACTGTGGAATGGAGTGGTGAAGAGAAACCGGAACCTGATGCGTGCCATTAACACCAGGCGAGGTTTGCGGCGAGAAGATGATAAGCCCCCTGAGGACCACTGGAAGAAGAGATTCCCCGAGCACGAGCAAAAGCTTTTAGATGAGTATTACAAATTTAAGGGTTGGAATAACCAGGGTATCCCGACCAAGGAAACATTGGAAGCCTTGGGGTTGGGGTACGTTGGCGAAGACCTGGAAAAGCGAGGGATCTATGATAATGGGCAAAACCACGAAGAAAGTTAAGCGTATCAGGATCGATACTGATAAGTGCAACGGCTGCAGGGCATGTGAGGTCATCTGCTCTTCTTTTCACGCCCAGGAAAAATATAGTATAAATAACCCCGCCAGGGCGCGTATCAGGATGGTTATAGATCCTCTTAATAACGTCTATCTCCCTGTTTACGCCGGTGAATATACCCCGGCGGAGTGCATGGGCAGAGATAAGTATGTGGTTGACGGCAAAGAATACGAAGAGTGCGCTTTCTGCAGGGCTTCCTGCCCTTCCAGGGATGCTTTCAAAGAACCTGATTCCGGTCTTCCCCTCAAATGTGACATGTGTGAAGAGCTGGAAGAAGACGAAGAGCCCCTGTGCGTAAAGTGGTGCATTAATGATGCCCTGACGTACGAAGAACGGGAAGAGGAAGTGGACGAAGAAGAAGAAACAAAGGTAGAAGAGATGGAAGATGGTTTGAAGGCGTTAAGAGATAAGTTTGGCCTGGAAAACCTGATGGATGGCGTCGCCCGTCTGTCGAAAAAGGATTAGTGAGTACAACATCAATCTGAAAGAAGGGATAAGAGACCATGGAGACAGATGCCCCCTTCAAGGATATTATAGAAGAGATCAAGGAACTTGGTGGAGA
>SLJK01000090.1 GCA_007135125.1 Syntrophomonadaceae bacterium
GGCGGCCCGGGCCAGGATCCTGGCGGAAGAGACCGGTTCCTGGCCGCGCGCCTTGGCCCAAAAAACTTATTTCTAGCATAACTCTACTCATCATCCTCCAGATCGACCAGATCGGAGATGTTCAACTCCAGAATATTAATGCTGGCCAGGATGCGGTCGCAGCTCCGGTCGACCCCCTGTATACCCCCGGAGATAGCCAGTAAGTGCTTGACATTCTTTTTTATTTCCTGGATAACCGCATCCATCTCTTTAATATTAACTTCTGTTGCAGGCATCTCTTAGCGCCTCCTTATTAATGTGCCCGTAGGTCCTTGAACCTATGCACCTGGATATGGGGTCTTTCCAGAGTTCCAAAGGGATGGAACTCAATTTCGAAGTGCAGGGTAGTTCTCAGGCGCAATTCCCTGGACAGCTTGCTCTTTACCGCTTCCTGGTCCGCAGTGGCTTCAGGCTGCATCTCTACTTTTAGGATCAGCTCATCAATAGGTCCTTCCTTGGTTACGATTAGTTCATAGTCGTCTGCCAGTTCCGGTATGGTGCGCACCACCTCGTCTACGGCTATTGGGCTGAACAGCACTCCTTTGACCTTGGTAATATGGTCCACACGTCCATGCACACCGCCTTTGAGGATCCTGAAGCTTCGCCCGCACCCACAGGGTTTATCCCACATTCCCACATCCTTGGAATCGAAGCGGATACAGGGATGCCCAAAGCGGTCCAGGGTGGTAATAACAACCTTGCCTGGCATATGCAGCTCCTCGATAGGGTCGCCGGTGTCTATATCCATCAGTTCTGTCAGGAAAAAAGCCTCGTTGGCATGCAGCCCTCCTGGTTGGTGTGCACATTCATATGCCCAGCCGCCCACTTCCGTGGCAGCTACAAAATCAAAGACCCTGGCATTCCAGGCATCTTCCAGTAACTTTTTGGTAGTCGGAACACTCGCTCCCGGCTCACCGGAGCAGAGAATTTTATCAATACCCATTTCCCGGGGATCTATATTAAGCTTGTTGCGGCAAACATCGGCCATCTTCAGCACATAAGTAGGTGTAGCCATGAAAGCATTGACCCTCAATTCCTTCATTTTCAGCAGCCGTTCTTCTGTATTGAGTATTCCTCCCGGAACCACTTCGCAGCCCAGCTTTTCGCAGGCATAGTGCCCGGACCAGGAACCCATATAGACGTTATAGCCAAAGGGAATAAAAACGCGGTCGGTATTCCTGAAACCAGCAGCCCACAGGGCATATGCCCAGCACTCTGTGCGCACTTCCCAATCCGCCCAGGTATCGGGCATATATACGGGTTGGCCGGTAGCACCGGTGGTTTGATGAAACCTGGCAACATCTTCCAGGGGAACACTGAGACTTTCACCGTAAGGCCAGGGCTCCCTTATCTGGGCATTTCGAAAGTCCTCCTTCTGGATGATAGGCACTTTGTAAATGTCTTCCCATCTTTGCAGCTCCTCAGGCTTGAACCCCTCTTCATCATAGCGGCGGCGGTATAGCCGTGAATTCTCATAAGCCCATTCCACCATCCGCTTAAATTTTTTGAACTGTAAGGCCCGCAGCTTGATGGGTGGCAGTGTTTCCAAAATAGGGTTCCAGTAGATATCTGTCCCATTTATTTTCATGTTTATCCTCCTTTAACAATACTTCACATATTCATATTGCTTATTTAGCATTCGACAGACGGGTTTTCTTTTCCTTTTTATTAGGAGAGCGAATTTTAAATTAAGCAATAAACTTTTGGATAATAAACAGTAAAGACCATTTTATATTACACAACAACAACAATGACCGGAATGCTTTGTAGCTCTTCCGGTCATTGAGTAATAAGCTGCCAGGCGAACAAGCAACAACATCATCTGGCAAAAATAATTATCTGACGGGCACTGGCAGTGCCTCAAAACAGCTGTGTTTACAGTTTGCTACTTCACGCCTCCCAGCTCTTTCATCTTCTCCATGGTTTCGCTGATAGAGTCCGCAAAGTTAGCCACTTCATCCGTAGTCAACGCGCAGAGGGCCAGGCGGTCTTCTTCCAGTTCCAGCTCTTTTAAAATATTTTTCACCCGGCTTACACGCTGCCGTCCCCAGTACATGGTTTTCTGGAAAGGACACTCGTCTTTTTCGTCCTCGGCACAACCGGCTACAATAACCCCCTCGGCACCCAGCTGGAAAGCCTTGAGAATATGAGTTGTATCTATCTTGGAGATACAGGGGAACTTAACTACCCCTACACCGGCAGGTTTCTCCTTCATAAAACCCTGGTTGAACTCGGGAAAAGCATAAGCACCAAGGCCACAGGCCATAACAAGCACCGCCGGGGCACCATTTTTACCGGCAAGGGCTTCTTTGACAGCCGGCTCAAGCTGCTCTTCCGCTTCGGAGATATAAGGCGTCCTGAAATCAATAGCCAGGTTGGGACAAACTGTCAGGCAGAGCCCACAGGCCTGGCACTGGTGATCGCGGATAGAAACATCGCCTTCTTCGCTCACTACCGGCACATTATAGGGACAGGTCCGAACGCAGGTAAGGCAGTCCGCACATTTCTCCACTATACGCAATGCACCGGCTGCGCACCCCAGGCAGCGACGGCTTTCCCAGGCGGCCATAGCCATGGTATACCCCTTTTCCACGGGTATGAAATTATCGGAACGTTCTTCCGGGTTGAGCATAGGAATTTTATTTCGCTCTATCTTTTTTACATTTTCAGCTACATCCGGGGCAAGCTCGGGGAGAGGCTCCTCTTCCTCCACCATCTCTGCCAGAAAGTGCTTGCCTACCAGGTAATGCAAGATAGCCGTGGCTGCTACCCGTCCGTTGGCCATGGCCTGAACTGCGGTGGAAGGGCCGGCAATGATCTCTCCACAACCGAAAACTCCTTCTACTTCGGTTTTCATGGTAGCAGGATCATAGTTTGCCAGGCGTCCTCCATCAACGGGCACGCCGGCATTTTTTACTCCCTCTACATCGGAAGCCTGGCCGATAGCAAAAATCACCGTGTCGCCGGGGATAAATGTTCTATTGGTTTCGTTAAAACAGGGGCTGAAACGTCCCTGCTCATCAAAAACAGCAGTACACTCCTGGGTTTCCAGGCCGCTTATCTTATCGCCCTCTATGCGAACAGCAGTAGGACCCCAGGAACAATTAAATTCAACCCCTTCTTCCTGGGCCTCTTCAATTTCCCAGGAAAAAGCAGGCATCTCTTCTTCAGATTCCAAGCAGGCCAGCCTCACTTTGGCAGCTCCGGCACGAACTGCGGAGCGCGCCACATCCATCGCCACGTTCCCACCGCCGATAACCACCACCTCTTTACCTTCCAGGCGGAAATTCTCCCTCTTGGAAGCTCTCAAAAACTCCAGGGCTAAAAGCACATCCTGGTGATCTGCCCCGGGAAGAGGAAGGCCCCGGCTGGCAGTAAGGCCCACGGCCACCAGTATCGCCTTGAAACCATCCTTCTTGAGGCTTTGCACATCAATATCGCTGCCAAACTCCACTCCTGTTTTAAACTCCACTCCCAGCTTTTTCAGGTTATCGATATCCGTATCGATGGTTTCGTCGGGAAGGCGGTAGAGGGGAATAAAATTGCGAGGTGCACCGCCCAGATCATTTTCACGTTCAAATACCGTAACACTGCAGCCCTGCAATACCAGGTCGGAAGCAGCTGTCAGGCCGGCCGGTCCGGAACCTATAACCGCAACCTTCTTTTGCGGGTCTGTCGGGTCAGGGGTCGGAAAATCGCCCCGGCCAAAATCCACCGCGGAACGCTTCAAGCCCCTGATGGAAAGAGCTTCATCCACGTTTTGACGGCGACATTCATCCTCGCAGTGATGGGCACATATAGTCCCACAAACTGAGGAAAGAGGGCTGGTCCTCTTAATAACTTCCAGCGAACGGTCAAAATCTCCGACAGCCAACAGACGCAAGTATTCACGCACTTCCTGATGAATGGGACAGGCCACCTGGCAGGGAGGGGCGCCGGCAGAACCTTCTTTCATTACAGCATCGCTGTTCGACATCGCTTTCACTCCTTCTTATAGTTTGAACCTCCTACAAAAATCCCTGTATATAGACCAATTCTGGACACTTTATATAACTAATTCTTCCTAAAAAGAAAATTTCCTGCCGCCCGAAACATTTTTTCCGCGGGGCGCGCCACACAAAATTTTGGTTGGGCACCTATTTTTCCGGAAAAAGGAAGTGCTACAAAAGAGCCGCTTTTCCTGTAGATACTATTATCTGAATTATATAAAAAAAGGTGTTGGAAAGTAATGGTCGAAGTAATTTAATGGGAACGGAATACATACAGCGGATGAAACAAATGAAACAGGGGGTGAAAAAGATGAATAGCAAGGTAGAAATATTTTGCCTGTGCGATAACAATATCTATAAAAAAGGGCTTTATGGAGAGCACGGGCTTTGTTACTTGATCAAAACTGACACGCACTCCATCCTTTTCGACAGTGGACAGGGGCTGGCCTTGCGCCATAATTCTGCCGTAATGCGGCACAAACTGGAAGAAATTGACCTGGCCGTTATCAGTCACGGTCATTTTGACCACTGCGGAGGACTGCAGTTCGCCTTGAAACAAAGAAAATCCCTGCCCATTTATGCCCATCCAGATATATTTAGCCGCAAGTATCGTGTAGAACAGGACGAAAAAGATTCCCGGTATGTTGGCTCTCCTTACACCAGGGCAACTCTAGAAAAATGGGGGGCACAGCTGGAACTGGACAGCAAGCCCAGGGAAATAGGACCAGGAATACTCCTCACCGGCTCAATCCCACGCCCTTATCCCCCGGAGATCGAAGACGAATCCCTTTGCATAGAGGTAGAAGGGGAGATGCAAAGGGATGATTTCGTCGAAGAACAGGGCTTAATTATTGATACGGTTGAAGGCCCCCTGCTCATAACCGGGTGCACTCATGCCGGAATCAAAAATACCATGGAGCATGCCCTGCAGGTTAGCGGGCGCGACAGTCTTTTTGCAGTAAGCGGAGGGTTGCACTTGCTAAAAGCCGCACCGGAAGTAATCTCGGAAGCGGTGGAAACCATCAAGTCTTTCGGTGTTGAGCATGTGGCCGTATCCCACTGTACGGGCATCCGTGCTATAGCTCGTTTCGAGGAAGCTTTTGGAAACAATTTTCACTCTTTGACTGCCGGCGAAAGCATATCCTTTCCCTGACACAATAACAACTGAAGCAATAGTAATCCTAATCCACTTTATTTTCAGCGCCGGACCTGGTATCGTTTTCCTGTAATTTGCCCAGCAGGTAGAGGCGCAGCAGATATAAGGCGGCCTGGGTAACTCTTTCCTTAATCTCCAGGCGGCTGCCCCAGAACTGGTAACGTCGGCAAAGGGTGCAATCATCAGCTTCCAAGGCGATAAAAGTAAGCCCTACCGCTTTTTCCGGGGTTGCACCGCCGGGTCCGGCAATACCTGTAATACCGATGCCGATATCAGTTTTAAATAGCTTTCTCGCACCCCCGGCCATGGCGGAAGCTACTTCGGCACTTACTGCTCCCACGGTGTTAAGTAAATTTTCCTCAACTCCCAGCAGATTGCTTTTGGCTTCGTTGCTGTAAGTGACCGCTCCTCCCAGGAAACAAGCAGAACTACCGGGGACATCGGTAAACCGGCTACTTAAAAGTCCTCCGCTGCAGGACTCGGCAGCGGCTATTGTTTTTGCTTTATCCCGCAACAGTTTGGTTACTGCCATCTCCAGGGTTTCTTCACCTTCACCATAGATATAGTCACCCAAGACTTCTCTTATCTCCTGCAGCTTTTCCTGCAGAAGAGTTTCGGCACGTTCCCCGGAGAGCTCCCGGGCAGTAAGGCGCAGATGCACTTCCGCACCCTTGGCCAGGGGAGCAATGGTAGGATTATCCTGGCTGTCCAGGATAGGTTTGATTTTTTCAACCATGGCTGACTCACCCAGGCCAACCACACGCAGAACCCTGGACTTTAAAACGCCTAAATCTTTCTGCTCTCCAAGTTTTTCCTGCAGCCGCGGTATGACCTGTTCCTTAAACATGGGTGCAAGCTCCCTGGGTGGTCCGGGAAGCAGGACGATTATCTGTGCTCCTTTTTCCAGGTATATTCCCGGGGCAGTCCCCCTGTCGTTTGGCAAAAGCGTTCCCCCTTTGGGAACCATGGCCTGCCTTAAATTAATCTGCGTCATGGGGCGCTTAAACCGCCGGAAAAATTCTTCCATTTTTTTTACCCAGTATTCGTTCCGCTGCAGCGGCAGCTCCAAAACTTCGGCTACTATATCGCGGGTTATATCATCATCAGTCGGACCAAGGCCACCACTCAAAATTATCAGATCCACTCTTTCCAGGGAGTTCTTAAAAACCTCCTTAAGCCTTGCTTCATTGTCGCCCACTACGGTATGGTAATATACACCCACTCCCAGGGCAAAAAGCTCCGTGGCAATATTCCGGGCGTTGGTATTTAGGGTCTGTCCCATTAATAGCTCAGTTCCTACAGCAATTATTTCACAACGCATCTCTGCTCCTCGCCTTCTGTCTTTATTATGCCATTATTGTAACATATTTCTGGAGTGAAAGGCGAGAACACTAAAAAGAGCTATTCGCACTTACCAGGAATAACTCTTTCCCAGGCAAACTTCATCTGCATCAGGTTTTTTTGCTCGAGATAAAGGGATACAACCGTTTATATCTCCAGGATCTCCTCCACCTCTTTCTTATCCAGGTCCATAACGTACTGGATGCCGCTTACCTCTGCTGCTTTCCGGGTTAAAGAAGCCATATCGTCCCTGGCAATATATTCAGGGGCGAACGGGCCATCCACTCTTACCTCTTTCCTCGTGTTTCTCATGATGTTATTCCGTATTACGCAATACTATTCTATTTCTCTTGTATTATTGATTATAAAGAGCTGAGAAATCCGTGTCAAGCAAAATATTTCCGTATAGTGGAAACATATTTTGTTTTTATTTCATTAAAAAAATGACCACCTTAGAAGCGGTCATTTCAGGGGAAATATTTTTCTTATTTAAAAAGTATCTCAGTGAAAGTAAACTTTCAAAATCTGCATATTTTTCCTTGCTTCAGCTTAAACCCAGCCTCGCAGTTTCATCGCTTCGGCAACCCTTTTTACAGAAACCACATAAGCGGCACGACGCATGTCAATACCATATTCCCGGGAGGTATTGAGAACCGAATAATAGGCGCCGGTCATTTTGCGGTCGAGTTTTTCATGGATCTCTTTTTCTTCCCAGTAATACATAGTAAAGTTCTGCACCATTTCAAAGTAGGAGACAGTAACACCCCCGGCATTACATAGAAAGTCCGGAAGGAGGTGTACACCCTTTTCGTAAAGGATATCGTCTGCCTCCGGGGTCGTAGGCCCATTGGCAAATTCCGCAACAATTTTGGCCTGTACCTGTGCAGCGTTGTTTGCAGTCAACACATTTTCCAGGGCGCTGGGGCAGAGCACATCTACTTCCAGCTCCAGGAGTTTGTCAGGTTCTAAAAAGGTGGCTCCGGGGAATCCCGCCACGCTTCCATTCTTCTGTTTGTACTGATAGACCTGGTCCGGATCGAAACCCTCCATATTTAGAATAGCCCCTTTGCTATCGCTTATGGCAACAATACGACTTCCAAAAAGATTAACCGCCAGCCGGGCAGCATAATAACCTGCATTGCCAAAGCCCTGAATGGCTAAAGAAGCATTTTTCAGGTCTATACCACAGGCCCGGGCAGCTTCACGCAAAACATACAGCCCTCCGCGGGCCGTTGCATCATTTCTGCCGAGAGAACCCCCTATTTGTGGAGGCTTTCCGGTTATAACCCCAAACTGGTTTTTACCCACAATCCTGGAATACTCGTCCATCATCCAGGCCATTACCTGGGAATTGGTGTAGACATCGGGAGCAGGAATATCCTTATCCGGGCCGATAAACTGCCAAAGCTGGGACACGTATCCCCTGCTCAAGCGCTCTAATTCACCTGCTGATAATTCCTTGGGATTACAAATAACTCCTCCCTTTCCACCGCCCAGGGGTAAGTCCAGAAGCGCACATTTCCAGGTCATCCAGGCGGCAAGAGCCCTAACGGTGTCAATAGTTTCTTCGGGATGGAAACGTATTCCACCCTTGGCAGGACCCAAAACATCATTATGTACAACCCTGTAGCCCCTGAAAACCTTAACGGAATTGTCGTCCATACGCACCGGGATATAAAGGTGTATTTCTCTACGGGGAACCCTTATTATTTCGTGAACATTAGGATCCAGATCGAGATAATCAGCACATTGGTCACACTGTCTCTGGGCAATTTCAAAAGGGTTCTGTCTTGACATATCTCTGATATCGTTTTCCGTAACACTCATTTCAGTAATCACCCACCTTAAACCTTGAGGATTATAACCTGTTGAAGAAGATCATTCTTGTAGCAAAAAAACTTCCACCATGCGGAAACTCATTCTTTATTATAGTCAAGCCAGTTTTATATGTCAAGTAAAATTTCCAGCTGCCCCCGAATTTAAAAAATAAAATCTCCGGTTTTAATCAGCCCGGAGATAATACACCCACTGACCTGTCCAGCAGCAAGCTCGGGGTGCCTTAAAATAATTGCGCTACAGTAAA
>SLJK01000049.1 GCA_007135125.1 Syntrophomonadaceae bacterium
TATCCGCGTTGACTCTTTTCGCTGTTTCCACGAAAGTTTTCAAAGGCACATCACGTCCTAAATCATGAACCTCAAAACCATAAACGCGGAGCATGGTTGCCACGATACCCTTGCCGATATCGTGGATATCACCTTCAATAGTGCCGATCACGGCAACCCCTACTTTTTTTTCCTCCTGCTCCGGCATGGATTCCTCTAAAATGTTGATGGCTGAAACCATACCTTCTGATGCTACGATCAGGTGCGGCAGAAAAAGTTCCCCTCTTTCGAAAAGCTCCCCTGCCTCGGCCATTCCCTTGGAGAAACCTTCGTTGATGACCACAAAAGGATCAACTCCCAGTTCCAACGCTTCCCTGGCCACCTTTTCGGCCTCATCCTGGTCAGCATCAAGGACCGACTTTGCCGCACGACGAAGAATATCTTCCGTATCCACCTCAAAAATCACCTCCTCTGTTCGCCCCCAGGAAAGTTCAGGAGTCAATCCTGGCTGCGTAAATTCAGTTCCGGCTGAACCCCGCAGATAACCATTGGATAGTCGCCAACCAATCTTTGAACTTTAAGCTGGGGGGCTAAGCACATTATCAAATGGTTGCCTTCAGGGAGCTTAAAAGCAGTTGTCTTCGACATTTTAGTTCTGGTTGCTTCAATATAATAGCAAGACGGCCGCTACCTCGATTAACACCTCAGATAGAGGCCGTTCGCTATTTTTTATAAACACAAAATACTTATTCTATATTTTTAGACGCTGACACTGGGGCCTCCAGTCGGTCCTGCTATATCGGCAGCCCTGGGCTCTTCCATGGAGAAAGCCTCCTCATCGTCCAGGACATATTCCTCGTTTCTGCCCAGTGCTCTCAAAATGAAACCGCTGACCAAGCCGGTAATCAGACCAATAACGAGTGTTCCCACCGCTGCCGTTATCTGTACTCCTCCGGCATAGGGAATGGCAAATAAGGCACCCAGTAGTCCCGGTACGCCGTGCAGGTTATGCACACCCATTACATCCCGAACCCCAAGCAATTTTTCCAGGGCGGGGTGCAGGTAGACAAAGCAGAGACAGGAAACAATACCGGCCACGATCCCGATACCGTAAGCCGCCCATGGCCCTACAAGGTCGACCGTGGAACCGATGGTAACCCCGCCAGCCAGTATAGCGTAGGTATAAACCAGGGGATCGATCTTTTTTTGTATGGCAAGGAGCACCAGATAAGAAATCAGGGCTGAAGCCATTAATGCCATAAAAGTAGTAATCATTCCAGGAATTACTTGATCGGGAGGCAGCAAGGCAGTTGTAAAAGAAGGCCAGAGCATCCACAACAGCATGGATGCCAGCCAGACAAAGGAGACGCTGTGCACTGTGACATCCATGGGAGTGTCCAATATTTTCTTATGGCGCAGGGCCAGGATCACTCCCCAGCCGAAGTACGCCGCGAAGGCGTGCACCAGGAGGCTGCCACCGGCATCGGCCACTCCATCCAGGAAGGTGAACAGAAAAAACTCATTGACGCTATATGCAATAACAAAAAGTATACTCACCACGATATACTGCCAGGTTTTGATCTGCCCCAGCCACATCCCGGCAGAGATGATCAGCGTAATGGCCATAACAATGCCCAAGATGACCATTTCAATATCCCCCGCTGCCCCCAAAAATGAAGTTTGAATCAAGAAATAGAAGGGAAAGGAGACTGATAAAACAATCATGGTCACCAGGGTAACGCTCCATTCAAATTTCTTGATGAAGAGCATCAGGAACGCCACCATCATAAACATGAAGAAAACATCCTGCCCCCGGTGGTACTGGTACAGTTCCCCTGCCAGGGAGGAAACCTCCTGGGCAGAAACCGTACTTCCGAAGAGCAGCAATAAAGATGCCATAACGGATAAAAGAAGGAGAACTTTCTTCAGCATTATTCTCACCCTTTCATTGTTGGATGGACTAATTTTGAATTTTTTAAAGAAAATATTTTGACTATCCTTTATTTTGAGCGCGATACATATTGCAATTTTCTTAATTCACTATCACTTAAGAATACGCAAATATTTTAAGGGGAAATTACACTTCCTCCTAATTTTAAGAAATCTGTCCTCCGACTTTTAGCAGGACGGAGGACAGATTTCACCCTTCTTAGTACTTCAACCCCAGCTTATTGAGTATTCCCCATGCTTCCTTGTAGACCTGCATGTATTCATCAGTGGGTTCCAGCTTGACCAGGTCGTAGCACTCGTTAAAGGTCTTGCCCTTTGGGGCTTCCTTATACTGGGTTTCGTACATGCCAACCAGTTCATCCAGAAGCCTGTTGACCTTTTCCGTCTCCATGCCAGCTGCCGCATGAGCGACCTCGCCCATGAAACGAGCTTCCATGGCAGTGGTGTAGTTGGTAGCCACACCCTTCGCCGAAGCGACCCCGGAAAGGACTTCCCTACCGCTGGCCGTATCAGTAATGGACTGCGCAGCGGTTTCCAACAGGCACATTACAGTACAGGGACCGGCAATGGTATAATACTGGTTGCCCAGCATACAGTGTGTATTTTCCTCGATGGCACGTGCACAGTGGCCGGCTACCGATAACGACTCCCTGGCCGTGGTAATCCCCCACCGTACGTGAATCGGTCCATCGAGATGCCAGTGCGCCTGCGTCATTAAGAAAGCATTCAGATGGGCGGCAACGTCCACTATGGCCGTTTCCTCCACACCACCTGCAAAGCCTCCCATAATGGGCATCTGTTCGCACATGATAATGTTACCAGCCAGGACGTAGTGCGCTACAAAAGCCAGCGCATTCACATCGATCTTCAGTTCGTTCAGCTGGGACACTTCATGGCTGTCAGATGTCCTCATGCCGCCGGGAAAGTCTGCAGCTATAACCCCAGCGGCAGTAAGTGATGTTTCATTGCCCTACAAGCCCATCCCCGGCCGGCCGGCCCTGGCTTGGGCCTGACGGATCAGCATGGCCTCATTTTTAACTGCATAGATCTCCAGCGGGGTATCAGGACGGGCATCGTAACCGTAAATCGTCGCACACACTCCGTCTACAATAGTACCGATGAGGGGCTCCTTGGCATAAGCTTCATGCATCGCAACAAAATCAGCCTCCGCCACCGGCGCACCGGTCGGTCCGCCCTGAATATGAGGAGGCTTGCTATCGTCAAAGCGGCGACCTTCCAGCACACACGCATCACGCCCTTCACCTAATACCAAACGCTTCGGAGCAGCTTTAATGGCCGTCCACACCTCATCTTCCGTGTACTTAACGACACGGCCCGTATCCATGCAGTAGACTCCGCATTCCACCAGCATTTCCATACCGGCCTGAAAAAGATTATTTATTAGCTCTTTATCTGTGGGAATAATCGCGGCTTTCTTGTCTATCTTGATGTTGTATTTCTCTTTCAGGCGGCTGGCCGTCTGGGGAATGATTTTGTGATCCCACTCTTTCTCTGGTATCCGGGGTCCCGTAGTCGCCCGGATATAAGAATCTAGCACTCCAACCTTTTGCGGGTTAGACATTTTTTTCCCTCCCTTCTCTTAAATTTTTATTCTACCAGTTCCTTGGCAACCACTACAGCATCGGCGGCATTGTCTGCAAAGCCATCTCCACCGATCTGATCCACCCACTCCTTCGTAACAGGCGCTCCACCGAACATCACCTTACATTTGTCCCTGTAACCCTCTTCCTTTAGAAGATTGACGATATCCCTTTGTGAAGGCATGGTAGTGGTCATCAGTGCCGAACCAGTAACAATATCCACATTTTGCTCCTGGGCCACCTTAACCACTTCCTCCACCGGAACATCACGCCCCAGGTCAATTACCTCAAAACCGTTAGCTGCCATCATGGTGCCCACGATGCCCTTTCCGATATCATGAATGTCACCCTGCACGGTGTGTACAATTACTTTACCGCGCTTGCCCTTGCTGGCCTCTTCAACACTAAGCTTCTCCATCAAGACCTTCATGGCACTGTCAAAGGCCTCCGCTGCAATCAGGATCTGCGGAACATACATCTCGCCTTCGTCAAAAAGGTCACTGATGGTCTGCATGGCCGGGGATAGTCCTTTATCAATCGCTTCAAAGGGATCGATACCGGCATCTATAGCTTCCCGTGCTGCTGCCACCGCTGCTTCTTCATCCAGCCCTTCCACCGCACTCTTCAGCCTCTCAAAAATATCCTGACTCATTTTTTTATCACCTCCTTCCCAAACCTGGTTTTAATTTAATAGGAACTCTCGTTCCCACTAAATTTCTTCTTTAAGATATCTCAGTTCGTAAAAAAAGTCACATTATTAATTTCAATGGCCCACAATGGGGCAGTCTTGAACTTCTTCTACGCACTTCCAGGAACAGAGGTGACAAGACCAATATCTAGTTTTTACCTGACTTTGCATGAACTGCTTTCTACTTAAATTATCAACTGCTAATCCGGGTTTTCCCGTCCTAAATTGCTTGACCCCAGATAACATCCGCCAGGCTACCTGCATCCTCGCCACCAGTTCTCTGGCAACTCGAATGCCGCCCATAACTGAAGCCATTACATGCGATATCAGCCTTCCCAGGGAATCTCTTGCATCTATCTACAAACCACTGTCATAGATAACCTAACTTGGGCAATCAAGGAAACCCTGGCTAACACCGTTTCGGAGCAGAAACTCCCTTTCCGATAACATTTCGTCTTTCAAGTTCTTCACCTCCCACATTGTTGCTGGAACCAGCCTGGAAAATTGGAGGAGAGTCCGGGAGTCAAACCCGGCTGCGCAAATTTAGAGTCTGCGCGATCCTTCCGATCAACCCTCCATGTACATTAATATCTGCAAGCATAACAAGTTTGCTTTTTAACAGATAATATTACTGTTACAACTTTGTTACCAGAATGTTTCTCTGCCTATCACTTGCTCAAACCAAATCTACTCTCTGTCATCTTCTATTAACTAAATATCTTGTTCCAAAAATTTTAGCTGCCATACCAGCTACTCCAAAGGGCAGGGGATCGTGAATTACCCTGCTCCAAAACTGATTATAGGCCTCATCCGCTAAGCCTAGAGGGACTCCTGGAGCTCCTACCAAGACATCATCTCTCAGCCATTCGGCGCGAATGAAACCTGCCCCGGGTGAAGCATCAATGATAATATCTGCTTCTCGACACGCTTTTTCCAGGTCCTTGCAAACTACAAGAATATTTTTGTAGCTTTCATTGACATCTTGGCAACGCTCTGTAAAGATATCGTTAATATAGACAATAGCACATTTTTTAACAGCAAAATCCACGCAGCTGCGACCTACTTTTCCTAAGCCAATAACAAGCACTTTTTTCCCTGTCATCCCCCCGGCCATTTGATCAGCAGTAAACATGTACATCTCACCTGTAGCTTCAGCATTATCCACATGCCTTCCATTGTGCAAATCAAGGGCCATAAAAAGATGGTCGTCAGCACAAAACAAAACCGAAAAACCATTCGATACAGCTTCTCCAATTCCAGCAATATCTGTATTACTGGTAACTTTGGTTTTAAGTCCCAAGTGCTTTATAACTGCACTTACTGCATCAGAAAAACCCGAAATCAAACCTTTGCCAGCTGTTACCGGAACCACTGCCACACTTTCCCCCTGCAGATCTTCCAATGGTAGAGGAAGACCGGACATTTCCATAGTAAGCTGAGCCAAAGTTTTCCCTACTTTCCTCTGCAGTTCGAGATCATACTGCCGCAGATCAATACTTGAGAGGTAACTTTGTGTCAAGCGAGTCATTGAGAAAGACCTGCCTTTCTCCTCACCGCCCCATGACTGTTACCAATTTTGGCCTCTTCCACCCAAGCCCAGTAAGTATCCTGCTCGGCTACTTGAAGACCCATCTCTTTTAAGGCCTGGCTGACAATTCCAACCGTCCTTTTCCCGTTTTCAATATCAAGAGTAGTTTGTGAAACACCTTTTAAGCCCGACTTAGGTGGAACAATGGAGGAGATAACATTTGCACCGGCCATTAACCTGGAAGACATACCCCCTATACCTTGTACATCTAACGACGCCGGGATAAGCCTATCAGGAAAAACAAAACGTAAAATGGCGATTAAAGTCTCTTCATCAAGATGATGTTTCTTTTGTCCGGGAATGCCATTTACTTTCGGAGGAACATAGGTCATAACCCTGACCTGTTGTACATCTAAACTGTGCATCGCCAGTATCGAACTGAAAATATTTCCTACACTCTCCCCCACATGCAGCAGCAAACCATCTTCCACCAGTAGATGCATTTTTTTTGCCATCCGTTTTGCATACAATCGCTTATAAAAATTCTGTCCGCTCCTGAGCTTTTGAAAAAGAACAGGACTGTAAGTCTCCTGGTAACAGGCATACCAGCTAACTCCCAGGTCCGCAAATTTCTGGAGCAGCTCAGCTTCAACTACTCCAGGAGATACCATTAAAGGCAAACGAGTAATATCTAAAACAGCGCTGACCAATTCCAAAAGGGCTTTCCCACTGTTAGTTAAATAGTAAGGGTCTTCTCCCATGGTAAGATCAAGCAGGTGCACTCCAGAAGCTTCCAACTCAGCAGATATATTCAAAATCTCTTCCCGGGCTTTCCTATACCTTGCGGTAGCGCTCCTGGCTGAAAAATTACAAAAAGAACAATAATTCTGACAATAAGTAGAAAAATAAATGAACCCGTATAGAAATACCTCGTTTCCAAAAAAGTGAGAGCGTATCTGACGAGCTCCACGCTTAAGTAATTCGATCTGATCTTCGTCATGAATTGTAAGCAGGTATCGCAATTCTTCAACAGAAAGTGGAAGGTTTTCAAGGGCCTTTTCTATTAAGATCTCCAGTGTATTAGAGTTTTTTTTCAATCCTCATAACCCCCGAAACAGTAATTAAATATTTAAGCGTGCTCCATCCTGATAGCTCAAGCTTCTACCTACCCGGCGTATATTTCCGCACCCGTTCCAAACCATGGTAAAACGCTCTAATCCTATTCCTATTCCATACCAAGATCCGGTAATATCCCATTCTTGATCCAGTCGATGAGGCCCAACAACAGCAGAAGCAACCTCGATTTCCCCAACCATTATATCAATGGTATAACCGTAGATCTCGCTCTTTTCTTCCACAAATTGGTAAGACAAATTAAAAGGTCCTAAAAGGTCCCCTGCTGTTTCTTTCAATTCCTTGTTGGGTTGGACACTCCCCAAGCATACCAAGTTTAACATGGTGAACTCTTCGATATGATTAGAACCTTTTGATTCCTTTCGAAAACAGGGACCAACTTCGAAAATTTTCAGCGGCGTATCCCAATGTCTTTTTAACTGACGCAACATATAATATAGATGTGGGGCCAACATGGGGCGCAGGCACTTTTTTTTATCCACCCAATAAAGCTGTCTCCAAAGAGGCATCTCCTCCGTCAAACCCATCTTCTCCAGCATCCCCTTGGACATCATCACCGGAGTTACCACTTCAATAAAACCAAGCTTTTCCAGAGCTTCAACAAACTTCTTTTCCACAATTCTCAATCTTGGATGTCCTTTTTCTCGCAAAGAATCTAAAGCATTCTTGTTTTTTTGAATAAGCTTTCGTTCCTGCTCTTTAAAGGAGTTGTCTCGTTCCTCATTGTTAGAAAAGCCGTTTTCTAACTCCGTGCTAGCACCTAGTTCGATAAGTCTTTGCCACTGAACTCTGGTATAATCCATCAGATCACCACTATTTAAATAAAGTATTAGCAAACTTGCTGATCTTCCATGATGGTATGCGGCAGCTTTTACAAATCCTTTCCGCCCATTTGTTTCTAAGCCACCTGGCAGCACGTCCATTTTTTGAAATCCGAGCTTTGATCACTTTATTACAATGTGTCTCAATGATCATAAAATTTCCGTCTTTTGTAATAGATCTTATACCGTGCAAGATCCCGGAGCGTGAAGGCCATAGTTTAATTTTTTCCACAAGCTTAAAAATAGGTCTATGTTTTTGAACATACCTTACTTTTCTTTTCTCTTTTTTTGCTTCTTCACTATCCGCCTTCACAGCAACTTTTAAAACCACTTTAAAAAGCAACTCCTTTTTAAAGAATTATTCATGCTGAACCCTTAACAAAATTGCCTTCTCTTTTGTATATTATATGATTATATTTCTTTACAAAAATAAAGCAGCAATAATCATGAAAAAAAGATTTTTGCTGCTTTATTTTCAAAGCATAAATGTGCTAGCTGGACAAAAAATAAAAAATGGTTCTTCAAAAACCGCACAGTACTATTATAAAAAACCGCATATACTTTTAGAACCTTTTCTGCTACTCCTAAAAATATCATCGAACTTACCACCTTGCCAAGGTGAATTAAGAGCTATAAAGAAAAGTAACTTCAACCCGCACCTCTTCCTTACCCGAACACAGTGGCACGACCGTCCTGTATTTTCACCAGGTCCCCTTTTCCTTTACCTTACCGGCAAAGGCTCCAGAAGCTAGATCATGTAGCCTTTACTTATGACCATTAAATGAAA
>SLJK01000146.1 GCA_007135125.1 Syntrophomonadaceae bacterium
CAGTATTCTTTGGAGGAGAAGTAAATGTCAAAAGGAAAGCTCTACCTGGTAGGTATCGGCCCCGGTGACCGTGATAATATGACTTTCAAGGCATACCGAATTATTCAAGAATGCGGGGTTGTTGTAGGTTACAAAAAATATACGCAGCTGCTTCGGGAGCTGGAGGGAGAGGGGCAGCAGGAACATCTGCTGCAGGGTAAGAAGGTTATCTCTTCCCCTATGCGTGATGAAGAAGAGCGCTGCCGAAAGGCTCTGGACGAAGCTCTTTTGGGGGAGAAGGTGGCCCTGGTAAGCAGCGGGGATGCCGGAATATATGGTATGGCGGGTATCGCACTGCAGATCCTGGAAAAAGAAGCACTGACCCTGGAAGTGGAAGTGGTGCCCGGAGTAACTGCTGCCAGTGCTGCTGCCGCTCTTCTGGGTGCTCCCCTGATGCATGATTTTGCTGTAATAAGTCTCAGTGATCTTTTGACGTCCTGGGAGCTCATCGAGAAAAGGCTGCAGCAGGCCGGTGAGGGAGATTTTGTGGTAGTCATCTATAATCCCCGCAGCAAAGGGAGGGTGACTCAGGTGCAGCGGGCACAGCAGATCCTTTTAGATTACCGTTCCGCAAAAACACCGGTAGGGATAGTACGTAATGCTTATCGCCGGGAAGGGAGCAAGAGCATTACCACCCTGGGACAGATGCCGGAGCAGGAGATGGATATGGCAACCATTGTGATCATCGGCAACAGCCAGAGTTACGTTAACGGTGAACTTTTCATTACTCCCCGGGGGTATCCCTTATGATCCTGGTGCTGGCAGGAACGCAGGATGGACGTTTATTGACTCAGCAGCTGCAGCAAGCGGAGATCCCCGTTATGGCCACTACCGCTACCTCCACCGGTGAAATGTTTCTCAGGGAAGACTTTGCCGGAAAAATTCTCTGCGGCCAGCTGGGGGCAGAGGAGATGGAAGAGGTGCTTCGCACTTACGATATACAGATGGTGATCGATGCTACACATCCTTTTGCTGCAGAGATATCGAGTAATGCCGAGCGGGCTTGCGCGAAGGCAGGGGTGGAGCTGGTCTGCCTGGAGAGGCAAGGGGTTGCCTGGGAAGGTTTGGAAGGAGTCCGGGGGGTAGAGGGCATGGAAGAGGCCGCTCGACTTGCAGCTTCATTTAGCGGGAAAGTATTTCTTACCATCGGCAGCACCAAGCTGGAACCTTTTGTGCGTATCGTAGGCCTTCAGCGCCTCATTGTGCGGGTTTTACCCACCGTCACTTCGCTGCAGTTATGTGCGGATCTGGAGCTGAAGCCGCGGCAGATCATTGCCATGCAGGGACCTTTTACCCAGGCGGTAAACAAGGAACTTTTCCATTATTTCCGGGCGGGGGTGGTAGTAACCAAGGAGAGCGCCCGAACGGGGGGATTGGAAGAAAAGGTGTCGGCAGCGCAGATACTCGGTATTCCTCTGCTGGTGGTACGCAGGCCTGTATATTCTGCCGGGAAAAAGTTCTTTTCTGCCCGCGAGCTACTGGAATATATTAAGGTGCGGCAGTAGAATTTCCTGTCCTGAATGTCGACTGCCTGGCAAGTATACGTTGGTAGACCGCTGGAATCCTCTTTTAATTTCCTCTTACAGCCCCAAAATCTTCTGAATATATTTTTCAGCTTCTTCGTAATCGGGTTCTAAAGAAAGGTCTTTCATATTCAGCACTGGATCCCTGAGCAGTTCATTCACCAGGCTGCGGGTAAGCTTATCAACGGTCTCTTGATCTTTGGCAGAGAGGGAGGAGAGTTTGCTTGCAAACTGCTCCATTTTTTGCTGGCGGGTCTTTTCGGCCTTGTGGCGCAGGGAAGTGATATGGGGGATAACTCGCTGTCGGTGATACCAGCGTGCAAAACTTTCTACCTGGCTTTCGATAATTACCTCTGCCTTGCTGGCTTCAGCTTTCCTGTGCTCCAGATTTTCCGCGATTATATCCTGAATGTCATCCAGGTTGTAGAGGTGCACTCCGGGTAGGGAACCCACCTGTGGTTCGATGTTGCGAGGAACTCCCAGATCGATCAGGAGCAGGGAGTGTTCCCGTTCTGGAGACAGGCAGGCACACATTCTTTCCCTGCTAACAATATAATGAGGGGCGTTGGTGGCACATATGATTACGTCAGCTTCCTGCAGTCCGTTTTCCAAGTGGGTCAGGTTAATAGTTCTTCCCTGGAAGCGTTTGGCCAGCTCCAGCCCTTTTTCCTGGCTGCGGGTGGCCACGATTACTTCTCCGGCTCCCAGCTCAAAAAGGTTTTGCAGGGTTAACTTGGCCATTTCTCCTGTTCCTATGACCAACAGGGTGTGCTTTTCCAGGGAGGAGAAGATCTTTTTGGCCACTTCTGCAGCGGCATAGCCAAAGGAAACCGCATGCTGTCCCAGAGCGGTTTGGGTGTGCACCATTTTGCCGGTAGAGAGGGCCGTCTGACAAAGGTTGTGCAGGTAGGCGCCGGTGTAGCTGTTATCGCTGCAGTGGTAATAAGCTTCTTTAACCTGCCCCAGAATCTCCGTTTCTCCCAGTACCATGGAGTCCAGTCCCGCCACAACCCGGAAAAGATGCTTGACAGCGTCTTCTTCTTCCATGGTATAACATATTTCTAGGATTTTTTCGTCCAGCCGGGTATTTTTAACTTTCTGCAGGGAGTTCAGGAAGTGGTGGGTCAGTTCGCTGCTTTTCTGGCAGATGGCATAGAGCTCTGTACGATTGCAGGTTGAAAAGAGAAAGCACTCCTCTATACCCTCTTCATGGAGGAGTTCCTTCAAGATCAACTCCGATTCTTCTTTCTGCAGGGAAATTTTTTCCCGCAGCTCAATGCCCGCTTGCTTGTGGTTTACCCCGAAAAGGACCAGTGCCACAAATATCCACCTCCATATCTTACCCAAACTCATTTTGCCGAGGATACATGTAGAAAGAGCAGCTTTAGCCTATATTTCGGAAGGTAGATGCTCCTTCACCCTGTCCCATAGAATCTCCAGAAGTCTCTCGTCACAACCCAGATGCAAGCACTGTGTGAAACGGATGAGAGGGTATTGTTTTTTCATATGAGAGACGATTTCGGGAATATCTTTGTTTATGTGGGCCCCCGAAGTTAAAAAGAGGGGGGCAATTATTATTTCCTGGAAGCCTTCTTGGGCCGCTTTCCGGATTGTTTCTTCCAGGGAGGGGCTTCCAAATTGTAAGAATGCAGTATAAAAAGAGAGCTTTTCCTTATTCTGCTTCTGCTGCTTCCATTTTTCCACCAGTTCTTCCACTTCATGGTTGGCAGCGTTGACTCTACTGCCGTGACCCAGGGTGATTATTGCTGTTTCGGACATATTTATTACCCCTGCGGTAACCCTGAAAGTGACCGAGGGGATGCCTCCTTTCCGGTTGAGGAGTTTATGCAATAAAGAACCCCACCTTCATAAAGTGGGGGTAAACTAAGCGGTATCATCCTACGACACCTTCCCTCCGAAGGCACTTCTTTAACGAATTAAAAAGGCTGGTTTCCTGGCTCGCGCGTCCACCTACTTCCTGCCCTTCCCGAAGCAGCTGCTCCAGTGGTTGCTGCAGGTTTCGTCTTCGCTTACAGTAGCGGGGGCTGCAGGGGCTTTGCACCCCTTTCCCATTTATCCCGTCCGGGGAACCTTTTTATATACATGTGTTTTTTAGTTCCAGCACTATGTTAGCATAGCTTGCACTTCTTTGCAACTGCTTTTTGGTCGTGGACTTTCGTTACAAGAAGTTTTTGCCGTAAAAAAAGCCGATAATGGATAGTGTCCCCGACAATACGGCTCCCCAGAGAATATCCACCAGGGTTACTACCAGGGGCCAGTTTTTAACTGTGGCCAAGTTGGTCAGGTCATAAGTGGCGTAGGTAACAATACCGAAAAACACACCGGCCAGAAGCGCTGAGGTCCAATTGTCCTGGGACAGCGAGGGATAAATGACAAAATATACCAGGCCTCCTACAAAGATAAGATAAAAAATGAAGGCTGCGCTCCAGTTAATATTTGTTTTCATTAAAAAACCCAGCTGTTCACGGTAAAAATTCCTGGCAACCAGTGCCAGCCAGATCATGTCGATCAGCAAAAAAAAGCCCAGGATAACCAGGTATAACTTAAAGAACTGTGGCATTATGGTTCAGCCTCCCGCTTTGCTTATTTGGTTTTGGGGAACCAGGGGAAGAATTTGCTGGTGGTCTTTGCGTATGCCTGGAATTCTGCATTATCCTTTTTCTTTTTTTCCAGCATGGGTACACCCGATACAAAAAGCAATAATATAGTAATAACCAGGGGACTGATAACTGCACTCCATCCCAGTGGAACCGCAAGAGCTATAATAAATATTCCCCACCACATGGTTGCCTCGCCAAAATAATTGGGGTGGCGCGAGTATTTCCAGAGCCCTGTTTTAATTATATGCCCCTTGTTGGCGGGGTCCTGTTTAAATCGGGCTAACTGTTTGTCACCCACGGACTCAAAATAGAAACCGACCAACCAAACCAGAAGCCCCAGAAAATCTGGGAAGCCCAAACCCGTTTCCTGGTAGGCGTTTATGAGGATTATGGGATAAGCGATAACCAGCATCATAACCCCTTGCAGCATAAAGACCTGGAAAAAAGCTCTGGGTACCAACCAGCGCCCCCATTCTTTGCGCCAGTTAGCATAACGAAAGTCTTCCGGTTTTCCCCAGTTACGACGTATAATATGGTAAGAAAGTCTTCCTCCCCAGATTATTACCAGGAGGGCGACCAGCAAGCTTCTCTCTGTGTAAGCACCCTGGATAAAAAGCGTGGAGAGTGTTACCACGATAAATCCGGCACCCCATCCCATATCCACGATTGAGTTGTTGCGAATGGTCTGGGCCACCAGGAAAAAAACCAGGAAATAAATAAAAATAACTGTCGCAGCCGAAATTAAAAGATCGATCATATTTTTTTTCTCCTTTGCACTCGATTTTGGTAAAGCACTGGTTGATTGTTATTATTCCTTTACCAAGATTAATTCTCCAATATAGAACAGGAAGTTTCTTTACCAGCGTATTCCCCGGGGCATCGGGCCAGCTATACTGCCTCAACCTCAGCCTCAGTATCAACTGTAGCATTAGTTTCTCCCATCAGGCAGACGGCAACTGCACCAATTCCGGCGCTCAAGGCCACAATAGGAGAAATTTCTACCACATACTCCGGTTCTTTGCCCAGGAGAGGCGTAAAAAGTTCCCGGTAAGATAACGCTTTTTCCGGTGCTCCGGCATGCACGATGCAATATTTGCTTACAGGAGATTTATTATGTATATTTTCCACGATATTTAGGATTTTCTTGGTGTTGGAGCGGCGGGTCAGCGCATTTTTGAAAGCGATGCCTTTTCCTTTTTCATCAAGCGAAACAATGGGTTTTAAGTTTAATAGCTTGGCTAATTTCCCTTTCATGGGGCTGACCCGTCCTCCGCGGACCATGTACTTGAAGGTGGCTACGCTGACAAAGATTTTTGTTTTTTCGATGCTTTGTTCTACTTCCCGGACAATATGATCATGCTCATGTCTGGCGGCGATCAACTCTGCTGCTTTTAAGACCAGCAATCCCTGGGCCCCTGAGTTCAACCTGGAATTGATGACCGAAATCTGGCTACCGCCTTTACGAAATGTTTCCGCAGCGTTGTTAAAGACGTTCCAGGTGCCGCTCAGTTCCTTGGAGACTGAGATCATGATGACAGATTTGTAGTGGTTGCACAAAAAGGATAAAATTTGTTCTACCGCTATGAACGAAGGTTGAGATGATGTAGGGTATTCTTTTACCTGGTCAAGAATAGAGTAAATTTGTTCGGGTTTAATGGATAGCTTGTCCAGGTAGTTGGATCCTTCAATATGTAGATTTATGGGGATCATGTGGATCTGGTAATCATCAAATATTTCCTGGGGCAGGTCTGCAATGGAGTCAGTTACCAGGGCGATATCGTATTTTCGCTGGTGAGCAATATCGTATTGTTTGAGCATATCATCTACTTTTTGCATGGTGATGGCCCCATGTGCATGCAGGTTAAAAAAGAATTGTTCGGGATGGTTAGTATGCATATGTATTTTAACCTTTTCAGTCGTTCCAGCTACAATTAAAGAGTCGCCCAAGTCTTCAACAGACTTTTTTATACGTTGGTGATCAATTTTATTCCCTGTTATTAGAGCCTCTGAGCAGTAGCGCAGCTTAATATCTCCGCTAATTCCTTCCAGGGGCTCCTCAATTTCTATAGGGGCACGTTTTTGCTGCACGAGGGATTTTATATTACCTTTTTGCAGCAGGCCGGCCACACCTTCCAGAAATAGTACGAAGCCCTGAGCTCCGGCATCTACCACTGCAGCATCCTTTAATATTTTGAGTTTTTGGGGTGTCTCCAGCAGGGAAAGTCGAGCTCTTTCCAGTGATGTTGCCATCATTTTAACAAAATCGTTGGTTTCCTCACTTAATTTGTTAAGTTCTTCCGCCCAGTCCTTCAAAACTGTCAGCATGGTTCCTTCTACCGGCTTAGAAATTGCATTGTAAGCATAAGGAACCGCCCTGAACACTGAACGACCAAAACTCCGGGTTGAAAACTTCTCTTCCTCCCCAATTTCCCTGGAGAGGCCGTTGAGAAACTGGGCCAGGATAATACCCGAGTTTCCACGAGCTCCGCTAAGAGAAGCGTCGGCCAGGGACCGAATGGTTTTGCCAGCATCTTTGGTTGGTTTGACTGTATCTACCATGTAGTTAAAGGTTGTGGAAAGGTTATTCCCTGTGTCGCTGTCGAAGACAGGAAAAACATTGATACGGTTTAGTAAACCTCTGTTGTTGGCCACCTCCATAGCCCCTGCCAGAAAAGCGTAATAGAGATTGATTCCATCAATATGAGTAACGGCCATTTATTCACCTCCATTTGTGATAGGCTGCTTTTTGTTTATTTGCAACGGAAAAAATATATTATAGGGTAATAAATGTTTCTCCATAGAGATTCTGATTCCTGCAAGCAGGTAAATTTATTTTAGGAGAAATAATGCGGAGGTGGCTCACATTTCACTAAATCTTTGTTGGGAAAAAGAGACCGTTTCTGCTTCCCTGGTCCGGACCGCGCGGTAGGCCAGCTCCAGTGCTTCTCTATCGCTGCCGTAGGAAGCCAGGTAGTGTCCCTTTTCTATCTTGTTTATTTTTTGGAGTGGGAGAAGCTTCAGACGTTTTTCCTGCCTGGTAACCACGGGGAAGCAGTAAAAATCGTTGTTATACTTGGGAGGGTGTTCTTTTTCTCGCGTAAATTTCTCTACAAACTGCAGGTGACTGAGGAGTCTTGTATAGGGGTAGCGGTTCAATTCCTCCCGCAGACCGGGTTTTGCCATCTTCTGCTCCAGGTGAACGGTAAAGTGGGGATCGAGCTCAACTCCCACACTGTTTCTCCCGCCAGCAAGCGCGGCCATGGTGCTTGTCCCCGTGCCCAGGAAAGGGTCCAAAACTGTGTCGCCGTAAACGCTGAACATGTTAATTAAGCGGTAGGGCAGCAAGAAAGGGTAAGCGCCGCTTCGCCGGCGCAGGTCATTGTTTGCTTCCCGGACGCCGCAGGTTTGCCTGGCCCCTTTGAAATCCCACAGGTCGGAGTACCAGGTGTTTCTTTCTTCCCAAAAAATAGCGCTTTCCTGGCGGACAATTTTTTCCTGGTCCTGGGAGAAGATCCTTTTACTCCCTTTGCGAGCGATAAGAATATACTCGTGTTCCAGGGTTACATAGGCTCCAGCGGGGAGCATGCCGGAGCCCATATATTTGTTGGGTGCATTGGTCTGTTTTCGCCAGAGAATGGAGGGGAGAATGTCAAAGCCTGCTTCCCAGCAACCCTGCAGGATGCGGGAATGGTTGGGAAAAAGCAGAAACCTACCCTTAAAAGAACGGGTGGCCTCTCCAACGTTGATACAGGCAAACCCTCCCGGTTTCAAAACCCGGTAGAGCTCCGCCCAGACTTTATCCAATTCCCTGTGCATCAGCTGAAATGATGAGCGATACTCTTCCCTATCCAGGGCTTTACCGATGTCGCAGTTAAGCTCGGTAAAGGTACTGTCCCACATTTCGATCATAGGGTAGGGCGGCGATGTGACCGCTAAATCTATGCTCTGATCCGACAGAGCTTCCAGCCTGCGTGAGTCCTGGTAGAGCAGAAGGTGCTCGGTTTGCAAATTTCGCTCCCCTTTCTGACATAAATTCTATTTTCATCCCGGGTAAACCTCTCCCAAGATGTGATATTCGTGGTAGAGGTGTGGGGGGTTAAAGCTCCGGGTTCTCCTCGATGCAACAAAGTGCCCGGCCGGATTGTGGATCTGCCAGCAATTTAGCCATAGCCCCGCCGGTAACGTCAGGAACATCGATGACCCGTACGGTTTCCTGGAGAGATTTGCCCACCGACACTAGAGTTTCCAGGACAGAGGGGGACTCCTGGAAGAAAGCATGATTGAATTTATCGCGGGGAAGGTCGGGGTAGACGGGGAGGTAGGTTATTTGTGCTTCTACCAGGTCCTGGAAAAAGTGTGTGCCGTAGGAAACTTCGGGAAATTGTCCAGCCTTTTCACAGGCCAGCTCAACTAGAATAGAGACATTGTCAAGGTCGGCATAACCGGTGTTAATGCCTAGGTGAATATTGCTGCTTCCCCAGCGCCCCGGCCCCATGAGCAGCAATTTTTCTTCTGCCAGTCGGGGATGGCGGTTCAGACTCCCTATCAAGCGTCCTACCTGTCTGCGAAGGGAATCGTCCTCCAGGGACTCGTAACCCTGGGGATGGACGTAAATGACGTAGCGGATTCCTTCAACCAGCGTGGGGTTGACAACCCGTTGACCCATAAAAAGGATCTTTTCCGGGGGCACATCCTGGGGAATTTTCAGCGAATCCAACTGGGATGGCAGCCAAAGCGGTCGACACTGCAGCATATTAATCCTGATTTTGCCTCCTTGTAGTACTGATGCGGTAAACTCCGTGTCCACTGGGTGCCCGTAAGCTTCCTCCAGCCTTTTCAGCATCTCCCTAAAAAGAGCTGCAAAGGGAGTTCTCTCCAGTAAACGGTTGAAGGTGAGCACTATTTTTTCACCGTCGGCAGGGATGGAAGCATAGGGAGGGTCGAACGGAGTTCCTTCCCGCAGGAGGGAGGCAAAATAATGAAGCTGGGGATAATTACTGTTGCGGAGCACTTCCGTCACAGGCAGGGTCTGGAATTGGTTGCTTTCTATATCCAGAAGATCCATAAACCGCTGCGAGTATTGAAAGATCTGGGAGGACGACTCAGGGCGGAGCTGAGGATGGCTTATCGCAACCATGCGCGGATAGTCGTCGGCAACACGATTTACCGCCCTGGTGCCCAGGCCAAAGACCAGCCGTATCAATCCCTGCTGCGGGTCGATTCTTTCCGACCAGGCATAAAGATTGTGAGAGAAGGCTACACCAGCCAGGCTGGGAAAGAAATATTGGCGATAGGGAAGCCCTGCTACCCGCTGCACCAATATGGCCATCTGCTCGTCATTTTCAGCCAGCCCGCGTTTAAGCCTGTAAGCAAGAACATCTGGGCTAAGTGTGCTGGCATAGACCAGCTTAACTACCTGTAAGAATTTTTCCAGTCTCTCCTCGGGGCTTCCCTGGTTGGCACAAAATTCACTGCGGTATTTGCCGGCGAAAGCATTGCCGAAGCTATCTTCCAAAAGGCTGCTGGAACGGACGATAATGGGAGCTTGGCCGAAATAGTCAAGCATATTGCGAAACTCTTCCATAATATCGGCGGGGAAGGTGCCTGCTAGAAAATCCTCTTCAATCTGGGCAAATTCTTCCCAGGTGAGGTCAGCGTTATTGGTAAACTGTAGACGCAGACGAAATAAATTGTTGTCTACCAGGAAAGTAAAAAAGACGTCTGAACCGATATAGAAAGAATCGTGATGTTCCATTAGGCCGGAGAAATCTGTTTTTCCTTTGCTGTCCTGCAGGATCTTGCGAGCCAGCAGCATCCCTGTAGTTTTACCACCGATTCTACCTGTTCCAATCATGCGTTCGCGTATATCAAAGAGGTCTTCTACAGTAAAATAGGTATCTCCCAGCCTGTTCAGTCCCGGGTCACTGCCGATGAGCATGCGGATGGTTTCTTGCTTTAGAGCGTGGAACTCCGGCGTGAGGTTAATGGGGTCACCCCCTTCTCTCCAGTACTGGACAAGTTTGCTGTACACTGTGTCCCAGGGCGCGCTGGAGTGTTTTTCTACCCGCAGGGGATGGCGGTGGGCTTTGGCAGTGATATCGGCAGCTTCACCGCTGTAAAACACAGGCTTCCATTCTTCTCCCTCTACACTGTGGGGCAAAAACATCTGGGGCGAGTAGCGATCCCATACTTTTAGAGGGTGAATATACATTTTTCCCTTGGTACGGTATACATCAACCAGCACCTGGGTGGTGTCGCGTATTCGTGCCACGGCACTGTTGGAATGGCGCCCGCGGAGCAGTGCGAAATAGGCCACCGTGTCCAGCTCGCCCAAAAAAGGACAGGTAACCTGGAAAAAATTGGCCAGAAGTTCATCTGTTGCCCACTGCTCAACCAGGGAGGAGAGGTTGTCCAGGATAAAATATTTTTTTGCGGAATGTTTCTCGATCAACCTGTGCAGTTCATCCGTAAAGTAGGCAAAACCCAGGCCAGGGTCCACTTCTTCAACAACCAGCCCCGGACGAGTCTGCACAACGGGGGGGTGGGGGGCGAAGCGTAAATACACACAGGAGCCCTTGTTGTGTATCGCTTCCGTGGCAAAGGGCTCGGTGAAAAAAAAGTAGTCCTCCAGGGTGTCTACTTGCCAGACTACATTGTCTCCCTGGCGAAACCCGTCCAGGATTTTATCCAGTGCCACAATCCCGCTGCTCAGGTTTGCTTTTTCCATTGAGGTAACTCCCTTCTTCCACAACCCGGTCGCATTCTGTAGTATGGCAAAAAATTCACTATAGATAGGCCTTTTTATCTGCCGGTTCCTGTAGAATTTTCTGGTTCTGCAAAGTCTTCCAATAAAATTAAAGTAGATGTATTTTTAAATCTTCGACAATTATTATTGTTTTCCTTTAAGAGCGGTCTGACATCATTTTTTTTGCGAAAAATATATGGTTCCTGTAGTTGGTAAAAGTGTAAGGGCGCTAATGATGGTGGCTGTAGAAGTAATATTTTGAGCCTTGACAGACGGAGGGGGATCGTATAATATAATTATTGAAAATGGTTATCATTATCGATAATGAACATAAGTATTATTTTTGAATAGTAAAGGAGAAGTAGATATGAATATTATTCAACCCGGTGTTGCTCTCTGGGAAAAGAAGATCAGCTCTTTGTCTCTACTGGTGCATCTTTATTCCCTCCCCTATCGCAGTGTTGTGGAGAAGGAGATAGACCTGGCCGGTATTTTGGAAGGTCAAACTGTACTTAACATTGGCTGCGGAGCCGTTCCTTTTACGGCCATATACCTGGCCGAACTGGCAAAGGCCAGGGTTTTCGCGTTGGACTGTGATGCCGAAGCGGTGGTGAAGGCGCGCCGTGTAGTGGATAAGGTAGGTTTGCGGGACCGCATCACAGTTATTCATGGTGACGGTGCCCGTGATGCTGAGATAGATTTTGAGATAGCCCTTGTGGCTTTACAGGCCAGGCCCAAGAAGGAGATCTTTGAAAAGCTGTTTAAGGATGCGCCTTCCGGAGGGCGCTTGGTATTCCGCCAGGTCAGTTCACGTTTTGCCGGGCACTATGATTCTCTGGCGGTAGACGAACGGCCGGTTGCGGAAACCAGGCAGGGCATGAAAACCTTTGACCGCTCGGTTCTCTTTGTAAAAAGAGCCTTTGAGCAAGCTGCAGACAGCTTTATTTACCATTACGGTTCCGGTTCCCCCAGCGAGGAGTCGGCTACTCCATGTTGCATGGGCTAAAGGAGATCGGGTTCTTGCTTTTCTGCAGGAAAAGCGCAGTCTTCACCGGAGCTGTTGATAAGATAATAACCAAAATAGAAGAGTGGTGGCAAAATTGCGTTTTAGAAAAAGAAGAGGAAACAGAGCGTTAAAAAGTAAGGATGCAGTTTCATGTATACCCGGGGAGTTAAACCTGGCCTGCCTCTCTGAAGGGCAGGAGGCAGTCATCGCTTCCGTGCCGGATATGCCATTGTTTCCACCCCTGGGATTAAGGCCGGGAAAAAAGGTAAAAGTTTGTGCGAAGGGATGTTTTGGGGGACCTATTATTGCCGAGGTGGATAGAAGAAATATTGCACTGGGACGCTGTTTGGCCCGTGAAGTGAGACTGCATGGTTCAGGGCATTTGGTTTCAGAGGGAGACCTGGTTAGACCGAGTCTCAAGATGCAAGCTAAATACCCTAACCTTAAGTAAAAAAGTATTTCTGAGAAATTACGTGCATACACCTGCATTCTCTGCAAGACTATTAGTTTTCTTATGCAGGTACGCTTAGATAGGGATGAATTATGAAAGAGACACCGGAACATACCGTTTTACTCATGGGTCCTCCCAACGTGGGGAAAAGCGTTCTTTTCAACCGGTTAACCGGGTTAAACGTAAGCTGTGCTAATTATGCCGGGACTACAGTGGAATTTACTGCCGGCAAAACAAAGCTTGGGAAGACGGAAGTTTCTCTTGTCGATGTTCCGGGAACATATACCCTGGAAGCTACCAATGAAGCAGAAATGGTTGCTGTCGATATGCTGTCCGGAAAAAGTATGCTTTCCAAAAGCGGCAGCCATTGCTCCGGAAGCTCCTGCCAGTTGGCGGAAATAGCGTCCAGTGGACCGAGTGCCGTGCTTTGCGTGTTGGATGCCGGAAACCTGGAAAGCAGTTTGTACCTGCTTTTTCAGGTTCTGGAGTATAATCTGCCGGTGGTAGCGGCGTTAAATCGCTTGGACCTGGCTGATGAAAAAGGAGATATAATTGATACGTCTTTTCTTTCCCGGGAGCTGGGGTTACCTGTTGTACCTACCGTGGCGGTGGAAGGTAAAGGTTTTGAAGAACTAAAATCTGCTTTGAGAAGTGTCCTGGAAAAGGGGAAGAGCCCGTCTCCTGTGCTAAGGATCAAAAAGCAAAAGGGCTTTTTATGGCCTCTGGCGGAGGAGTTGGCCCAAAAGGCTTTACGCCGGAATTTTGGAGATGGAGGACAGGTTTGGCAACCCGGCAGGCGCCAGAAGTGGGGAGTTCTGCTGCTACGAACCTGGCCTGGGCTGCCGCTGGCATTTGTAATTCTACTCCTAACATTCGGTATGGTTGTTGGCCTGGGCATGAGTTTGCGCCAGTATATACTGCTGCCTGTTTTTCGGGGAGTAATTATTCCGGGTATTATGGAAGGGGTACAGGGGGTTGTAGCTCCGGGATTTGTACAGAACATGCTTATAGGAGAGTACGGCTTCCTTGTTAAAGGGTTGGAATGGCCATTTGCACTGGTGATGCCTTATGTACTTTCCTTTTATTTTGCCCTTGCCCTATTGGAAGACAGCGGTTATCTGCCCCGCCTGGGAGGGCTTTTAGACGGGCTTTTGAACCGCATCGGACTGCGAGGCTCCGGGATCATACCGTTGCTGCTGGGTTACGGCTGCGGAATTCCGGCCATTCTGGCCACCCGTGCCCTGGATTCCCGCAAGGAAAGGCTTATCATTACCACCATGATCTGCCTCGCGGTTCCCTGTATTTCCCAAAGCGGGGCTCTTATTGCCCTGCTTTCAGAGAGATCAGTGGGGTTGGTGCTGGTTATTTTTATATTTTCTTTTCTGGTCATGGCCGCGGCCGGGCTGCTCTTGGATCGCCTGCTCAAAGGGGCACGACCCCCGATGGTGATGGAAATACCGGAGCTTTTGCTGCCCAGGGTCGATGTCTTGGGAAAAAAAGTTTTGATGCGTCTCAAGCTTTTTGTTATGGACGGAGCACTTCCTATGGTGGGTGCGGTAGCTTTGGCCGCTTTGTTGTTCGAAAGCGGGATTATGGCTTATTTGGGAGTTGTCCTCCGGCCCCTGGTGAGTGGATGGCTGGGCCTTCCCCAGGAAGCAGCGGTTCCCCTGGTGCTTGGTATCATGCGCCGCGAGATGGCTGTTTTACCCCTCTTGGAGATGGATCTTACCCTCTTGCAGTTATTTGTGGGAGCTGTGGTAGGTCTATTTTACGTGCCCTGTATTGCCATAGCGGCCACCCTGGCGCGGGAATTCAACCTCTCTATTGCGGCTGGAATGCTTCTCTTGACCAGCAGCCTGGCTTTCCTGGTGGGGGGTATCTTTTTCCGTGTAGGGTCATTTTTCCTGTGATAAGGAAAAGGGGATTTGTTTCTGAAGATTAAATAGTAGGGGGAACGGCTTCCAGGTAATTGTGGATGAGGAAAGCGAGCAAAAAGCAGTAGAGGGCAAAATATATCAACCTTCTTTTCTTTAGAAAATCGATAAGCCAGATGATACCGATCCAGGAAAAAATAAAGCTGGTTACAAAAGATACTACAATAGGGCCAACTCCCAGCTGGCTCCACATTATCATCTGTGCATCACCGGTGGTCAGCACCGCAGAGCCCAGTATAATTGGTACTACCAGAATAAAGGAGTAGCGGACTGCGGTTTCCCGTGAGAGGCCGGTAAACAGGGCTGCTACAAGTGTTGAACCGGAACGGGAAATGCCGGGAATTACGGCTATGGTCTGTCCCAAACCCACGATGATGGAATCGCGGTAATTCATATCAGGTTCCCGGCGATTACCATAGCGATGCACTCTTTCGATAATGATTAAAAAAAGGCCGGTGACAGCGAGAGCTGCTGCTATAAAAGAGGGAGTTTTCATAAAATCCTGGATCTGACCTTTCAGGAGGAGCCCCAATATACCTGTAATGGCTGTGGCGGTCAGCAAAAAAAGCCCGTAGCGAAAATGCACGCGGTTCTCTTCCGTTTTATACTTTAAATAGCGAAAAAAGCCACCGCCGATTTCCAGAAGATCTTTGCGGTAGTAGCCTATTACAGCCAGCGCCGAGGCAATGTGCAGCATTATTTCAAAAGCCAGCCCGGGAAAATTGTAACCCAGGACCAGTTCAGCTATGATAATATGTGCCGTGCTGGATACGGGAATGAATTCAGTAATGCCCTGCACAATTCCGAAAAGTATTGCTTCCAAGTATGACATAAGGCCCTCCCATTATTATGACAACTATTATCAAATCATAAAGGAAAAATCTTTTTCTGGCAAGGGGCCCGGAAAGGAGTGGCAAAAGAAGCACCTACTAAGTTGGTAATCAAGCCAAGTGCCCATTTACGATAAGAGAAGTTATAAAGCGTGGTGTTATAACAGGCCAGCTTTGGTTTAAAGAAAGCTTGTCTCTCTTTTTCAGGTAATCCAGTAGATCGCCGTCCGGATCCAGGATACACGCTTTTGGTATAATCGTTTGTGCAAAATTTTTTTTGCTGCCTGGCATTTTCCAACAAGCTATCCACGGTAAAGACAGAATCACTATGATAATATTTGTTTTGCAACAATGGGCAGTTTGTTAAATTGATTTTTGCTTTCATTCTTCTCCCACCACCTGTTTTTTGGTTACCATATGAACTCCTGTACTGCAAAAAAATATTAAAAAACCGCCAGGTATCCGACCCCGCTTCTCGGTTTAAAGCGTTTCCTCAGCCAAATGTGAGGGTGTAACCTTCCTGTTTTTTTGGCAAAACGATGATTTTGGCAGACCATCAGGAACAGCTTGTCTTCGGCAAACTGTTCCTGGAAAAGTCCTGAATTTTGCACGCTGCCACCAATCAATCCCATTTCTACCCAGTTATTTAATACAGCCAGCTCAATATCTTCGCTATTGCTGACATTTATAATATCTTTATTTCAGGATGGCGACGATGATAGTCTGCCAGTACCGGCGGGAGCAGTTAATTGACAATAGCTGTGCTGGAACCTACCATGTTGAAGGGGATGTTTCTTGTTATTGCCCGTTTCCTGTCCTGTATCCCTACTGGTTCGGTATGCCCCCAAAAAAGCTGCATAAACGTTTTCCAGTTTGCCGGAAAATGTTTTATATCTCCGTAGGCGATAGCGGCAAAAATACGTAAAAAACTCTCTTTGGCAGTAGTTTCATTACCTCTTCTGCACTTAATAATGCTGCTGGCAGGTTCCCCTGTGTGAGTAAAATAATGGCGCGGTAGGATGACGAAAAAAGCGGACCTTTCTCTTATATAAATCTGTAATTTGGTCCAATGGTTAATAATATTTCCAATCTTATAGAATGTAAGCAAGGTTAAAGCCAGCAGGATTTTCATAAAACCTATTGAATATGAGTATTTGGATAGTAGAAGTACTAAAGAAAAAGCTTGGGTTGGCGGGTCAACCTTAAACGTGTTCATTGTTACATATGGGATATAAGCATACATGGTATCTGCCCAGCCCTGACTTTAGCAAACGAAATAAACAGCATAAAGAAAGTTGACCTTATTTATTACGGAATGTGCCTATCACCTCTTTTGGCCAGGTATGGGGCGTAGATATATGCTGCATCTGATGCTGCATGGCTGTATGTATGTATCAATATATAACGCCTTTATAATTAGGGGGAAAACCAGTGTTCAATGCTATCATCATTAATCCCCGTGACACTGTGGTCACGGTAACGACGCCTATAAAAAAAGGAGAGGTAATTTACTATGCCTCCTGTAAAAAAGCTGTTACGGCGGGGGCAAATATCCCTGTTTACCATAAGGTTGCCATACAAAAAGCTAAAAAGGGCGAAAAAATATATAAATACGGCGAAATTATCGGTTACGCCACAGAGGACATTGAAAGAGGCGACCATGTGCATACACATAACTTGGGCAGTGAAAAGACAGACTAAATAGTGAAAGAAGGATAGATCATGGAATTTGCAGGATATAAACGTCCCGATGGTCGTGTCGGGGTTCGCAATCATGTATTGGTTATGCCAACCTGTGCCTGCTCAAGCGATGTTGCACGCTTAATTGCCGCTGCCGTCCCGGGCACGGTCAACTTTAATAATCAGCAAGGCTGTGGGCAGGTTTATAAAGATCAGATGGTGACATTAAACTTGTTGTCCGGTTTTGCGGCAAATCCCAATGTTCATAGTACGTTGGTAGTGGGCCTGGGTTGTGAGCAGCTTTGCTGGGATTTGGTGGAAGAGGCGATTAAGAAGAAAACAAATAAACCGGTCGCCTACGTGGGAATTCAAGAAACGGGCGGTATCATGCGAACTGTGGCCAGGGGGAAGGAAATTGCGGAAGGGTTGGTAGCGGAGGCTAATTCATGCCGGCGTGTATCCTGCCTTATTTCCAGTTTGATTATAGGTACAAACTGCGGAGGTTCTGATCCTACCTCCGGATTATCCTCCAACCTGGTAGTGGGCAATGTGAGCGACCGTCTTTCCGACCTCGGCGCTACCACCATCATAAGCGAAACACCGGAGTTCGTCGGAGCCGAACATGTGCTGGCTAAACAGGCCCGTACCCCTGATATCGGCCGGCAGATTGTCAAAATTGTAGAGGATTATGAGGCGCAGTTTGCGTCCATCGGTGAAAGTCTGCGTAGCGGAAACCCCTCACAGGGAAACAAAGAGGGCGGAATAACCACCATCGAAGAAAAATCTCTCGGTTGTATCCATAAGGCAGGTACCCGCCCCATCGAGGCGGTATACAAATCCTGTGATATGGTTGATAAAAAAGGAACCGTGATCATGGACACCTGTGCCTATGATGTCTGCTCCGTTGCGGAAATGACCGCCGGTGGCGCTCAGATAACAGTGTTTAGCACCGGACGCGGCACTCCGTCCGGTAACCCTATCGCTCCCGTTCTCAAAATTACTGCAAATGCAAAGACCTACGAGTGGATGCATGATTTCATTGATTTTGATACAAGTGCCTGCCTGGAAAATAAAAAGACCGTGCAACAGCTTGGCGAAGAACTGTTGCAGATGATTGTACGGGTAGCCAGCGGGGAACAGGTCAAAGCGGAAATATTTGGTATAATGGAAATAGCCATGCCCCGCCTTTGTAACTACTGTTAGAAGGAGAATAGATTATGACAATGAAGTTTATAAATTTCCCCCAACTTGATATTAAAATAGAGGGCATGGAGGATATCCTGCTCCCCAGGATGATGAAAATCAGGCAGATTTATGATGATTATCGCATTAAAAATATTACCGGGTGGATTCGGGAACAGATGGGAAAAAACCTGTCCCACAAAGAGCTATATAAGGGCAAACGGCTCTGTATCACAGCAGGAAGCAGGGGCATTCTGCACCTGGATACAATCATTCGGGCAATTGTCGACAAACTTAAAGAATGGGATGCAGAACCATTCATCATCCCGGCCATGGGTAGTCACGGTGGTGCCACGGCGGAGGGCCAACGGACCTTGCTCGCGGATTACAATATTACCGAGGAAAGTATGGGTGTGCCCATTCATGCATCCATGGATGTCGTCTCTATTGGGGAGTTAAAAGACGGTACACCGGTCTACTGTGACAAAATTGCTTATGAGTCCGACGGTATCATTGTGTTAAACAAAGTTAAGCCCCATACCGATTTTCACGGTAAACATGAAAGCGGCATCGCCAAGATGATGGCCATTGGCATTGCCAATCATAAAGGGGCATCAATGTTCCATATGCAAGGCTTCCAAAGTTTTCCCGAGCGTATACCCCAGGTGTGTAATGTTTTTTTGGAAAAAGCCCCTGTTGCCTTTGGTGTAGGAATTGTGGAGAATGCTTATGACGAAATCAGCGATATTGAAATTATGGAAAAAGAAACAATACTGGAAAAAGATGCAGAGTTGTTGTGCATAGCCAAGGGTAAAATTGCCAAATTCAAGTTTCCTTCTATTGATGTGCTCATTATCGATGAAATCGGCAAAAATATCAGCGGCAACGGACATGATCCCAATATCACCGGCAGGAGTAATTCCGAGGGGTTTGAGGACGCGCTGGACCTCAAAAAATTGTTTATCCGCTCGCTCAACAAGGAAACACATCATAACGCCTGCGGGCTCGGCGTCGCTGATGTAACAACCCGCAGATGTTTAAGAAGTGTTGATTTTGAGACAACCTGGGCCAATGTGATTACCAGCACCATGCTTAGAGGCGGGGCCATTCCCATGTACCTGGAAAACGACCGCGAGGCGTTGCTTGTTGCTATCCGTACTTGTACAGGCATTGACTTAAATCAAGCCAAGGTGGTGCGTATAAAGGATACCCGGCATATGGACTGCATTGAGGTTTCCGAGAATTATTATGAAGAGTTAGAGGAGCATCCGGAAGTTGAAATACTCAGTGAACCGTACGAAATACAATTCGACGCAGAAGGATTCCTGCGCCCGTTATTTTAGTTCATGTGTAAGGGGGGTGCGACTTTTTTTTATGAGGTTTGCTGTAAAAGACAGAATCATAAAGGAAAAACCTTTTTCTGGCAAGGGTCCGGAAAGATATAGTAATTTGCAAAATTTGTATTATTTATGTTTTTTATGTGCATGGAGACCTCAAAAGTTTTACATAAAAGTGCTGCACCTTCGCCATATCTTAAAGGTGCAGCACTTTTATGTGCGCGGTAACAATTTATTCGGTGAAAAGAGCCTTCTTATCGGGGAGAGGTTAAGTAGTAAACAGCAGTAAGGGCAAGTCTTCCCCCTAAGTTTACTTTTTATTCTGTTCTTCTATCAGCTCCTCAACTTCCTCCATTCCTTCATGGTAAAACTTTTCTTCATCCGGGGCCAGTTCCTGTAACAACCTCAAAAACTCTCCTGCGTGGACGCGTTCTTCGTCGGCTATGTCCTTAAGAACGGCGATGGCCAGGCTGTTATCCGTAGATTCTGCCAGCTGCATGTAGAGTTGAATTGCCTCGTATTCGGCTGCAATCATAAAACGAATAGCACGAACAAGTTCTTCCGGGCTGAGCTTTCTTCCTTCGGCCAGGCCGGAAAACGCATTGCCAAAATCTGGCACAATGATTCACCTCCTATCGTAATTAAGTTTACCGGGAATTCGTAAATATCCCGTCCAAACGTTAATTAGATGGCTGGCCTTTTTCAAGAAATCAGGTGGAGTTTTTTCAATAGCTTTGCCAGCTATCAATCATTTATTAAGTTCTATTTTTTCCCCGGAAAACCTTCCATAAGAAGAAAAATCATTTGTAGTTTGCTTGAACTTGGCTGTCGCAAAAGATTTGTTTTTTCCATTTCTGTGAATAAAATTTTGCAACAGGATTTTGGAAGGTTTTTGCTTTTGGGGCAGTCTGGTATAATAGAAGAACAAATTGGAAGAATAAGGAGAGTGTTTGTATGTCAAATTATTACTTATTGGATGATCCTATTTTGCTGCAGTATGCTTTTTACCCCCGGGATGAGGTTAGCCCATGTCCCGAATATGCTTTTGATATAAATGTGCCTGTGGACGAAGATATTGAGGTGTCCTGTCGTTTTTTTATGAGCGATAGCAGCTACCCCACCCTGCTTTTTTTTCACGGTAATGGAGAGGTGGCCAGTGATTACGATGGCATAGCTCCTTATTTTTTCAAGCTGGCCCAGGTTAACCTGGTGGTTGCTGAATTTCGTGGTTATGGAGCAAGTAGCGGTCTCCCCTCTTTTGCTGCTCTGGTTGCCGATGCCCATCCTCTTTACGGGGCAGTGGCAGCGGAGCTGTCCGCCCGGGATTACAACGAGTCACTCTGGCTTATGGGAAGATCCATGGGGAGTGTTGCGGCTCTGGAGCTGGCCTATCATTACCCGGAGGATATAAAAGGACTCATTATCGAGAGTGGTTTTATGTGTGCCGCCAGGATTGCCAGGCGTTTGGGCATTCCTATCGAAGAACCTGAGTTAGAGCTGCTTGAGGATGAATGCCTGCAGAAAGCACTGGGTATAAAGATTCCCGCTCTTATAATTCACGGTGATAAGGACAGCTTGGTACCTGTGGTAGAGGCTTATAATCTGGAAAAAGAACTGGGGTCTGAGAAAAAAGAGCTTCTCCTCATTCCGGGGGCTGAGCACAATACCGTGATGATGCTGGGCTTGGAACAGTATTTTGCGGCGATACGCGATTTTGTCCGGGATAAAAAGTAAGCCACCTTGAAGAGGGAGCGAAGATTGTTAGTACCTGCTTACTGCCAGCGGGGAGATTAAATGCTGCGGAATAACTGCTAGGGGAGAGGCCTAATGGTGGAGGAGCTTCGTTTAGATTATACAATGGCGGCCAAGTTTGTAGGTGAAAATGAGCTTGAACAGATGGAGCCCAAGGTCCAACATGCCCATGAGCTTTTACATCTGCGCACAGGGGCAGGCCGGGAATATACGGGCTGGCTGGAGGACTCTCTTGCAGATAATCAGCCTGAAATGCGGTACATTCGAGAATTAAGCGGCGTTGTCCGTAACGAGGCGGATGTATTTGTGGTGATCGGTGTCGGCGGTTCTTACCTGGGTTCCCGGGCGACACTGGGCCTGCTAAACCATTCCTATTACAACCAGTTGTCCCCGGACCGGCGGGAGGGGCCGGAGATTTATTTTGCCGGGCAAAACCTGAGCCCGGTAGCGCTGACCCATCTATTGGAGATTATCCGGGATAAGGAGCTTTTTGTAAACGTTATCTCCAAATCCGGGACTACCCTGGAACCGGCCCTGGCCTTCCGTACATTTCGACAGTTGCTGGAGGAACGTTACGGAAAGGAAGATGCCCGCCAGCGGATCATCGTTACCACGGATACCAAGAAAGGGGCGCTGCGCCGGCTGGCCGAGGAAGAAAACTATGCCGCTCTCACTATCCCCGGTGATATTGGCGGTCGTAATTCGGTGCTGACCGCTGCCGGTCTGCTGCCTATGGCTGTAGGGGGCATTGCTATAGAGGAGATATTAGCCGGTGCCCGCCAGGGTTGCCACCTTTATCGCAACGTGGATCTTTTTCATAACCCCAGTTATCTCTACGCTACCCTGCGTCACCTCCTGTACCGGAAGGGAAAAACGATAGAGCTGCTGGCTTACTATGAACCTTCTTTCTATTACCTGGCAGAGTGGTGGAAGCAGCTTTTCGGAGAAAGTGAAGGCAAGGAAGGCAAAGGTATTTTCCCGGGTGCGGTTTCATTTACCACAGATCTTCACTCCCTGGGCCAATATTTGCAGGAGGGGATGCGGCAGTTTTTTACCACCACGCTCTGGGTGGACCAGATTTTTCTGGACCGAAAGGTGGATGCTGTGCAGGATAACTGGGACGGCCTTGGCTTTTTGAACGGAAAGACCATGCAATTTATTAACGAAAAAGCTTGCCAGGGCACTATGGAAGCCCACAGTGAAGGGGGACTTCCCGTTTTGCAGCTTACCATGCCGCGGCTCACCCCTTATTATGTGGGGCAGTTGTTATATTTTTTCCAAAAAGCCTGCGCCATAAGTGGTTATCTCCTGGGGGTCAATCCATTTGACCAACCCGGGGTGGAAGCCTACAAAAGAAACATGTTTTCCCTTCTGGAAAGAGAAAGCACAGGAGAAGAGGGAATTTCTTAATGAAGGGCAGGGATGGCATGCCCGGTGTAGAATTAAGGTAAGGGGTTTTAACAGGTTTTACGGGTGGTAAAAAAGTTGACAAGTACCCCGTCCCCTTGTCATCATAAAAAGTTGACAAGTACCCCGTCCCCTTGTCAACATTGTCAATCCCCTTGTCAACATCCCTTGTTGTTCTACATGTTACTAGAAAAGAGATTGGAAGGTGGTAAGGTTGAGTGAGCAGACGGAATTGGAAAGTGGTAGTTCCGGGTTTGTCTTTTTTTTGTATAGAATTAAATGGGCTGTAAGCCGCCTGCTGTTTTTGGTTTTGCTTTTTTTCGTTGCTATTAGCGGCGGACTGGTGCTCTATATCCTGGGGCCGATTTTTACCTATGCTCTTTTCCGGGATTTTAATCACCTCAGGTACCGCCATTATTTTTGGCCCATGTCGGCTATGCTCTGGAAGGGGGCCAAGAAGTGGCTTACCGATAAGGCTTACCGGGAGGCATTTGTTATCCCTATGACCTCACCGCCCATGCATTCTCCGGATCCCAGTCGGGTCAAACTCTCGGAGGAATGGACCGGGGATATTGATAATTGTGGTGGCTGCGTGAATTGCTGCGAGCAATTGGGGTGCCCTTTGCTGGACAAGGAAAGTATGCTGTGCCCCTGTTACGGTTCTTTTTACTGGAGCTATTTTTCCTGCGGCAGGTACCCTGTTTCCAATGCACATGCACGCTATTATGACTGCAAGAAATGGGTAGTCATTGAGGATCCAAGGTAGACGAAGAAATGATTATTTAAAAAACTGTAGAGGTGGACAACAGCCAGGAACTGCTTGTTACTCAGAGTCCAGGGCAGAAGTAATGATTTTTTTCAAGCGCCCGGGCAGTTCTTTTTGCTCCTGGGTGGTCAGTTCTGCTGTGTTCATAGAAGGGTGTGCCGTCAGTTTTACCTGGCCGGGTAGCACTTAATGTTCCGGGTTGTGTAGATTTGCTGCGGGTCCCCTCGGGAAAGATAACCATGGAAATCCCTTCCCCGAAGTACCGCGATATCAACTTAACTCTGGTGATTGCCGATAAAACAAAGCTTATCTTCGCAAGGCAGGTGCTCCAGCCCTTCGACTTCAACCCTGACCCGGGCGACGGAGAGAATATGGCGCGCCCAGAAAGACGCTCCCCAAGCTACCAGTTGGCGAGCCGCTTCTTTCTGAGCCAGCAGTCTCAGCAGCAGGTAAGGAATCCCCAGGATTATAAGGTTTAAGAGCAAAAAAAGCCAGAAATAGAAGGCATAAAAAGTATTTATAGGTAAGGTCAAGGGGTTATCCTCCATCTAAATAATATCACAGTTTCAAAAGTCATAAAAGCACCAGGAGCGAAGAGCGCCCCGCTATTTTGCTAATGCTACTATAGACTCCACGTGGTGGGTTTGAGGGAACATATCTACAGGTTGCACGGGACCGGGTCGGTATCCGCCCTCCTGCAGAATTTTCAAGTCCCTGGCCAGGGTGGCCGGGTTGCAGGAGACGTAGATTAGCCGGGGGATGGAGGAACCGGCGATAGTTCGCAGCAGGGCGGAGGAACATCCCCCGCGGGGTGGGTTGAGCAGCCCCACTTCCGGCAGCTCGACATTTTTTTGCAGCAGACGTGGCAAGTGTTTTTCGGCGGCACCTGCCAGAAATACCGCGTTTGATATATTGTTGGCCTTGGCATTGTAGCGGGCGTCTTCTACGGCAGGAGCGAAGGAGTCTATCCCTATTACCTTATGGGCCATCTCCGCCGCAAGCTGGGCCATAAAACCGGCTCCGCAGTGGAGGTCCACCAGGAGTCGCAGGGGGGCGGAGGGTTTCAGCAGCTCCAGGACATTTTGGTATAGAACCCCGGCCTGGTCCTTGTTGACCTGGAAGAAAGTTCCCGGTCCCAGGCAAAATTCTTTTCCCAGCAGATCTTCGACCAGTTTTTCCTGGCCTTGCAGTGACTTAAAAACAGGGTTTTCCCCTTTCCCCGGTAACTGCTGCCAGGCGGAGAGCAGGGAGGGTATTTTAGTTGTCAAAAGCCGGACGATTTTTCTCAACTGCCCCGTATCGGCAGCCGGGGAGAGAAAGAGGAACATTAATTCCTGGCGGGAAAAGCTCTGGCGGAGCACTACTTCCCTGGCCGGGGTGTTTGCCGCCCCTAAAGGGCCAATATGCCGTAAGATTTGTGAGAGCTGTTTGAGGGCACTGTTCAAGAGGGGAGGGGCCAGCAGACAGTTTTCCACCGGCACGAGTTGGTGGGTCCCGGGGGAGTAGAAGCCCAGGATGGTCTTCTTGTTTTCCCGGGCATGGTGCAGGGTTAGCTTGTTTCGGTAACCGAACACTTTGTCAGCTTTCAGGACCGGAAATACCTCCAGCTGCTGCAGACCGCCAAGCCTGGAGATGCTTTCACGCACCTTTTCCCTTTTCCATTGCAGCTGTTCTTCGTAAAGCAAGTGCTGCAGGGAGCAGCCCCCGCAGTGGTGATAGATCGGACAGGGTGGGTTCTGGCGATGAGGCGAAGGGATAAGTATGTCTTGCAGCTCCCCTCGGCACCAATTTTTCTTGGCGGTGGTCAGGCGGCACAGGACCTCCTCACCGGGGAGGGCGAAGGGAATAAAGACCACCTTGCCATTTTCCAGGCGCCCTACCCCCGCACCCTCGTGGTTGAGCCCGGTGACAGCTACCTTTTGGAGCAATTATGAACACCTCCTCGCCTGAACGCCTGCTGTTTGTCCTGCTGCCGTGGGAAGCTGTTCCAAGGATTAAGTGCAAGCAATTGGGAAATAATAGGGGATAGATAACATGGAAATAAGGGTTGACAGCTCCGGGGAAAGAAAAATATGATAGTACATACGAATAATTAAGTGCGTGGAGTGATAGATATAAATCGCCAGATTCCTTTTTTGATAACCGTTTCCTATCTTTTTTTCTTTGTGTTTATCCGCCTGGCCGTGACAGTGGCCGGCTCTGCCCAGGGGCTGTCTACAGATAAATTTTTCTATATCGGACGCAATATTATTATATTCGGTTATCATATTCATCATTTTTATATCGGCATCATACTGATCAGTTACGCGGCATGGATGGCTATTGTGCATACCGAGAAAATGGACCGCAAATTAATGGCCGTGGTTTTTGGGGCCGGGCTGGGCTTGTTTATGGATGAGGTGGGGATGCTTTTAACGGGCAGTTACCACAACCAGCTCACTTTCTGGCTTTCCATGCTGCTGGCGGTAATGCTCTTAAACGTTATTTTTTTCCCCTATTTCTGGGCGGAAGCCCGCAAAAATATCAAGAGTTCCAGCTCTGCGGTTGCCAAATTTATGGTAAAGCACGATCACTTTATAAAGGTGGCTGATTATGTGAGCGAAAAAACCGGGCGTACAGAACGGCTCAGCTTAATTCTGACGGGGCTCATTTTCCTTTCCATTGGTGTGCTGATCCTTTTTTATCCTCAGTTTGTCCACTACTGGGTAGCAGGAGGATTCTTTATTCAGGGGGTCTCCTCCTTTATAAGGGCCTGGTACAGTGA